>JAQBOS010000605.1 GCA_028287925.1 Mucilaginibacter sp.
TAGGAGAAATAATTTAAATGAGAGATGGATTAAAACAGGATATTTTTGCCAGCCACTACTTACGGAAGCACCGAACAGGTAAGTAAATCATCGCATCATTTTACGTTAATAGGTAATTGACTTTAGCTTTCGTATTTTTGCAGCTTTGATCGTTTATAGTGAAGGAAAACAAAGGGATGATGCTATATCCAAAGATTTTCTCCGCCGGAGGCGGATACGGTATTGACGAGTGACGTTTTTCTAAAGATTTACCAGGCGCGGTCAAAAAAACAATCAGTGAAATCACCATTCAAAATCGGTGAAATCATTAAATAAAAAATAATATGTTTGATAATAAAGAAAGAACAAATATTGAAGCCTTAGGTGAGTTTGGATTGATAAACTATCTCACAAAAAATATAAAGCTAACCCAAAAAAGCACTACAAAAGGAGTTGGAGACGATGCCGCCGTACTTGATTTTGAAGGAAAGAAAACGCTGATCTCCACAGACCTGCTGCTGGAAGGCATCCATTTCGACCTGGCATATACGCCATTAAAGCATTTAGGCTATAAAGCTATCCAGGTAAACCTCAGTGATATTTACGCTATGAACGGCACTGCATCACAGGTTACGGTTTCTATCGGCATCAGCAGCAAATTTCCGCTGGAAGCTGTTGAGGAGCTGTATGAAGGTATTTACCTGGCTTGCGATAAATATAATGTGGATTTGGTAGGCGGTGATACATCCTCTTCAAAGCAGGGATTGGTTATAAGCGTAACTTCAATTGGTTATGCCGATGAAAAAGATGTGGTTTACCGAAACGGCGCCGAAGAGGGCGACCTGGTGTGTGTATCCGGCGACCTTGGCGGAGCATACATAGGGTTACAATTGCTGGAACGTGAAAAAAGGATCTACCTGGAAAATCCCAATATTCAGCCCGATTTGGAAGGGAAGGATTACATCGTTGAACGCCAGCTAAAACCCGAAGCCCGCAGGGATATTGTGGATTTGCTGAAGGAAATTGAAGTAAAGCCTACTTCAATGATCGATATTTCAGACGGTTTGGCATCCGAGCTTTTGCACATCTGCAAGCAAAGTGACAAAGGCTGTAATCTATACGAGGAAAAGATCCCGCTTGACCCCATGACCTTTGATACAGCCCGCGAATTTAACCTCGACCCAACCGTATGCGCCCTGAGCGGCGGCGAAGATTACGAACTCCTCTTCACCGTTAAACAAGCCGACTATGACAAGATCAAGTTTAAAATGGATATCACCATCATCGGCTACATCACCGAGCCCTCAGCGGGCTGTAATTTGATCACAAAGGCCGGAGCGGTACATGCATTGACAGCACAGGGATGGAATGCATTTAAAGCGGCCCCCTGAAAAGAAAGAATGTAACGTTGTACCATTAATGTGAAGAACAAAGGAGCCCGTCACAATAAAGTTATGAAAAAATAAACCCATGATAATCAAAGGGCTTTTATTCCGTTTGATTAAGGGTTGTTGAATGCCATACGCCGGCACCGCTTTTCTAATAATTAAATTAGCAGTTACGCGGTTTCTTCAAGGTATCAGAATGCCATGTAAAAGCTGTTTATTTTGTATAATTACCCGTTATTTATAAATTTTTATTGCATGAAAAAAAGTATTTGCTTATTGCTTTTATTGTTTGTTTTTAAAGCAGAGGCTCAGAAAAGCGTGCTGTTTAAAATGAAGTATTTGCCAAACCGCACTTATACGATGGGCACCAGTATGACCATGAATTTTAATGTAGACTTAAGCGGCAATGAAGACATTATTGAAAAAATAAAAGCAGAAGGATTCACTCAGCCCATAAAAGCTAATATAGCGATGAGCACCAGCGGAAACACTAAAACAGGAGCGCCTGGTGCCGACAATGTGACCCCAATGATCATGGCATACAAGATAGAACAGATCAGTGTAAAAATAGGAGAAAAAGCGATCCCTGTTCCATTGAAAGCGAATTCACAGGTCAGCATATATGGCCATGTAGGGCAGGATGGAAAATTTAAGGCAGATTCATTAAACGGAAATAATTTAAAGGATACTTCCGAAAAAAAGATCACACAAATAATGAATGCCATTCAAAATAAAATAAAATTCCCGGAAAAGCCAATGCACATTGGCGACACCTTTACCCAGGAAATGCCGATAAGTATCCCTATGGCTGAAAATAATGGCGAAACAAATGTTAAAGCCACCTACAAACTGGTAAGTATTGCCAATGGAAATGCATATTTTGATATTATACAAAATGCCGATGTGCAAATAAACATTAAGGGAGTAGAACTAAAGATCTCGGGCTCAGGAACCGGAAAATTGGTTTACAGCATAAAAAACAATTTTCCGCTTGATTACAAAACCAGCCTCAATTTAGCCATCGACGGAAAGATTAATACGCTAATAATAAAAGGGACAGCAATTTTGGATGCGGATTATAACAATACGATTAATTAGGAATATTATTTAATTGTAACCCCTCCATTGGAAAGAAAACAGAATAAGAAAAGCTATTTCTTATTAATATCAAGGCTACCGCCCAGCATCAGCAAAAAGGGGATTGCTTTGGAATAATCCAGCTCATCATAAAAAACACCAAGACGGTTCAGGTTTTTATAGTATTGGTTTATATTATTATAATAATTCAATTCGCTTTGCAGGTACCAGGCTTTGCTGCCTAACTTTTCGGCAATAAACCATTTTTCAAGCAGCCTGCCAACGCGCCCGTTGCCATCCTCAAACGGGTGGATATTTACAAATATCAGATGAATAAACGAGGCAAAGTAAAACACCTCCTGGCAGGAAAGCGTTTGTTTTTTTAACAGATCTATATCATCCCAAAGTAAATCGAAAAGCGCAGCTACCCGGCTTGCTGGTGCTGCCTCAAACTGGATGCGCCCGGTATTGTGCTCCATTACAACCATATTGCCGGTACGCAGGGTGCCTTGTTTAGCTGGAGGCAGCAAATGAGCGGTTATTATTTTATGGGCCTGTATAAAATTTGCTGTTGTCAGTACATTTTGCTGGGCAAATACATACGCCCGATACAAATCATCGGGCTTTTGCACCAGGTCGGGCTGGTATTCGATATCCAGCATTTTATGTTTCACATAGCTGTCAATCTCCATCTGCTCGCCTTCAATTCTGGACGATGCTATTGCTGATACCGATGTATAAAAACTAAACGTATCCGTAGATATCTCCGCATCCTTTAGATTATTAAAAGAAGCGTCAAGATCAGAGCGAACCTGTTGAAGGTATTCATACAGCAGGTTAACGGGTATTATTTTTAGTTTTTCGAACATGTGTTAATGGTCATAAATTTCAGCAATTAATTTGAATTAAAAGGTATTAACGCTCCTATTCTACATGTTAACCAATAGCCTGCAATGCGTAAATGCATAGTTCGCGATTGCTTCGTACCTCGCAATGACAAGGCGGAGAAGCCACCCCTAATCAAAATCTCCCCCTTCAGGGGGTTGGGGGGCCTCGCCGTCATTGATATATTTCTGATCTATCTGCTTATTTGCTTTCGCTCCCAGGCTCTTTATCTTTTCCGCTGTTTTTGTCAAATTTCCATTCCCGTCAACCAGCTTATTAAACGCGCTGTCATAAGCATTCTGGCTTAGCTTGATGTTTTTGCCGATGCCTTCCATATCCCCAACAAATCCCACAAACTTATCATACATCACGCCGCTTAACCGGGCAATTTCAAGCACGTTGCGGTTTTGGCGCTCCTGCTTCCAGATACTGGCTATGGTGCGCAGTGTTGCCAGTAAGGTAGACGGACTTACAATCACCACCCGCTTATCCCAGGCCTCGCTAAAAAGTTCGGCATCTATCTGTACTGCAAAGCTGAAGGATGATTCTATCGGCACAAAAAGCAAAACAAAATCAGGCGAATTGATCTGGTACAGGTCATGGTAGTTTTTTGATGATAACCCGTTTACGTGTGACCGGATCGATTCAACATGGGCCTTTGAGTGGATTTTGCGTTCCTCCTCCGTTTCGGCGTTAACCAACCGCTCATAGGCCACTAAGGAAACTTTAGAGTCTATTATTAAATGTTTATTATCCGGCAGGTCAATAATTGCATCCGGTTGTAACCGCAAACCATCCAAGCCAACAATGCTGGCCTGCAGCCTGTATTCACGGTCTTTTACCAGGCCCGAGCGCTCCAATACTTTCTCCAGGATCACCTCGCCCCAGTTGCCCTGTTTTTTATTGTCGCCCTTTAAGGCTTTTGTTAAATTTTGCGCCTCGTTGCTGATCAGCTTGTTCAGATCCATCAATTGGGTAATTACACCCTTAAGCGTGTTGCGCTCAGCAGCTTCCATGTTATAAACCTTCTCCACCTTCTCTTCAAAGGCTTTTATATTTTCTTTAAGCGGATTTAATAAAACATCAAGATTGGTGCGGTTGGTTTCAATAAACTTCTGCGATTTTTCATCCAGCAGCTTATTGGCGATGTTTTGAAATTCCAGCTGAAAATCCTTCCTGATCTGGTCAACCTCAATTTTTTGTTCCTGGATCTTTTCCTGCTGAGATTTATAGTAAGCCCGCGCACTTTCCAGCGATTGATTGGCTGCCGCCAGTTGCGAGCGCTCGTCTATCAGCTCATCCAGCAACCGGTTCTTTTCTTCTTTAAGCAGGCTGGTGATGCTGTCTTTTTCGGAGATCAGCCCAATAGCATATTGTTCCGCTTTGGCCAGCTCAATATTAAGCGATTGATTTTCATTTTTTAAACGAAGCAGCTCATCCGCGGAAACAGCAGTAGCCGGTTTCTTTAAAAAAAGTAAAACAGCAATTAAAAGAAGAACAATAGATGCCGCTAAAATGTAAACACTCATTTTGATAAAAATATTAGCAAAATTAAGGTAAATATTTAGATATATCGGCAACGGCATTGCAGGAGCGAAGAGTAGGAAATCCCGCTCAAAAGACTTCCCCCTTTAGGGGGCCAGGGGGCCCTTCTCCACCCGCACCCCAACATCACTTACTTCCCGTAGTGGGTTATCGCGCATGTTTTGTTCAATAACAAAGGTATAGGTGCCTTTTTCCGGAAATTTATGATCAATAAGGAAAGGAACCTGGTAGCTGTATAAATTACCCGACCCTTTACCCAGCCATTCACCATCCTTATTGGCCAGCTTCATTTCGTAGCGCTTGGGTGCAATTTTTTTATCGGGCCCGGTTTGGGAGATCAGCACAAACAGGTTCGAATATTTATAATCGCCGGTTACCCTTAAGTTCATATAAACGGTGTAAGCCTGTTTTTCGTCATCAATTTTAACCGGGAACCTGAACCGGTTAAGATAGGTCCAGTTATGATCTGCCACCTCTGTGTTCTGATCAATAACGGCGTTTTTATCGGTGCAGCCGGCAAGCAATAAAAGGCTTGCCGATAATATTAAATAAAAGAACTTCAACCTTTTTTTCATTCCTTTTTACCTGGCTGATCGCCCTTGTTCCTATCCCGATTGGCATCTGGGCCTGGATTGCCGGGGCGGTTTTGATTATTTCTGTTCGGACGGAAGTTTTTATTCCGGTTAGGGTTGCCGCCGCCTTCTGGCCTGCTTTCCTGCTGGCGGGGAGCCTGCTGCCCTTGTGGTTGCCCTGCGCCCGCTTCCGGGCGGGGTGCTACGTTACCGCCTTCACCCTGTCCGCCTGGGCGCTGGTTTTTATTCCGGTTCTTGTTTTTCTTTTTGTTGTTTTGATTCCTGCGCTCGTCAAGGCGGGTTAGGCTATCCTGGCCAACAACGTTTTCGTAATCTAAAACTTTTACAGGCTTGGTTTCCACTTCAATTACTTCACCCAAGTCTGCCGGAATAACGCCATCCTTGTTCATTTGCTGAATTTCCTTTACGCGGGTAAGCGGCAGGGGGATCCATGATTCTTCCCTTGGATAGCTAAACCACATTAGCTTTTTAAATATATCCGTTTTTTGCAGGCGGGCATCCCCTTTTTCGGTACGTAGCACGTTTACATTATCGGGGATATATTTCAGGGCATCCATGTAAGTATCCAGCTCGTAATTGAGGCAGCATTTAAGCTTACCGCACTGTCCGGCCAGCTTCAAAGTATTAAGCGAAAGATTTTGATACCGCGCAGCGGATGTTGATACCGTTTTAAAATCAGTAAGCCAGGTTGAGCAGCAAAGCTCCCGTCCGCATGACCCTATCCCACCTAAACGACTTGCCTCCTGGCGCATTCCTATCTGCCGCATCTCAATACGGATGCGGAAGGTCTCAGCCATTTTTTTGATCAGCTCCCTGAAATCAACACGGCCTTCTGCTGTATAATAAAAAGTGGCTTTGGTTTTATCGCCCTGGTAATCCACATCGCTTAACTTCATTGACAGGTTAAGCTCCAGCGCAAGGGTGCGCGATTTATGCATGGTTTCCCATTCAAGCTCTTTGGCGGCTTTCCACTTATCCACATCGGCAACAGTCGCTTTGCGGTAGATCTTTTTTGCAACATCCTCTTCTTTAACCCGGCGCTTCACCATCTGCATCCTAACCAGCTCGCCGGTTACGGAAACATGCCCCACGTCATAGCCGCCTGTAGCGGCTTCAACCACTACCAGCTCGCCGGCTTCCAGGTAAATATTATCAGAATTAAGGAAAAACTCTTTCCTCGAACCTTTAAATTTTACTTCGATAATGCCAAAAGGCTTATAGTTAGTTGGCATATCCATGTGCGACAGCCAATCGTAAACATCTAATTTGCTGCAACCATTAGTAAGGCATGAGCCATTACTTTTGCAGCCGGCCGGCGAGCATCCGCCCCCCGTTGAACAACTTCCGCATCCCATAATTAATTCGGTATATAATGTGTCCCCTGCGGGATCGTTTTAAAACTAAGTATTTTTATAATCTGTAAAGATACATCTAAAAATAAAATTTTAGGGTTCCCATTTCTTTCCACATGGTAATGCGCCTTTTCCAGCTCGGTAACAATTGCCTGCGCCATCGGTACATTCATTACATTGGTCATTTTTTGTGCGGTTTCCAGCTCATGTGCGGGTAAATGCACCAGGCTGCCGGCGCCTGATAACAGCAGGCAGCATTCCCGTAAAAAGTTTATCCCGTAACGTAAAAAGTTCTTCTGGTTTTCGCGCCCCATCTTTGATGCCTGGTCAACAAAGCTCATTACCTCCAGCCCTTTATTGGCAAAACACAGGCGCAGCCATTGCACAAACTGCACATGATAACCCTTGTTGTCATATTCCAGCATGGTTAGGGCTTCGGTTAAGCTGCCATTGCTTAAGTAGGCAATCTCGGTAGCGGCATCCACGGTTTGGTTGTGCTGATTTATCAAATGATCTTTAATCTCATCAAATCCCAAAGGTGGAATTTTTATCAGCTGTGTACGGCTCAAAATGGTGTTCAGGATCTGGTCCTGGTTTTGGGCAACCAACAAAAACAAGGTATTTGGCTGCGGCTCTTCAATGATTTTCAGCAGGGCATTCCCCTCTTTATCCAAATATTCGGGCAACCAGAGGATCAGAATTTTATAAGGAGATTCAAAAGGCTTAAAGCTCAGTTTTTTGATGATCTGGTGGCACTCTGCAATGTTGATGTTTGCCTGCTTGTTTTCGGCATCCAAATATCCGCGCCAGGTATCAAGGCTTAAATAAGGGTTGGCTATAAACGCATCGCGCCATTGCTCAATAAAAGAGATGGCGGTATCGTCCTTATGTTTAGCGAAGAAAGGGTAGGAGAAATGCAAATCAGGGTGCATCAGTTTCTGGTACTTGCGGCATGACGAACATTCGCCGCAGGAATCATCTTCCAGCTTGTTTTCGCAGGAGAGATATTGTGCATAAGCAACCGCCAGCGGCAAGCTCCCCGATCCGCCCGGCCCCAAAAACAATTGCGCATGACTAACCCGGTTCTCTTTTACCGAGGTAATTAAGCGTTGCTTTATAGCATCCTGTCCAACTATTTGCTTAAACTGCATTGGTGCAAAATAGGCAATAGATATGAGATGTGGGATAGGTGATGTAAGATTTTACAATAGATATGAGATATGAGATTTGAGATATGAGAAAAAGGATGGGATTTTGCGGAAGAAAAACACCTCAATTTGCTTGGCGGCTTAGCAAGCCAAAAGGTAAGCGCTAAAAATAAAACTTAATTATACCTTGTACATAATTCCCAATAACATGTCAATTACTTTACGCTACTAACAAGTAGGAAAAAGAGAACCCATCAATAAAAACAAAAAACCGCCATAGATCAGATGATCGGATGATATAACATTGCAGAAATACGCCCCTGATATTTAAAGCAACCTACACCCCCGAATAGATCAGCATCCCCAAACCACCAATAAATAAAACGAACATGGCCGTGATGAGTCCGCCTGTCGATTCTCCTTTTTGTTTAAATTCCTTCCAGATAAAAACACCCCATAGTGCCGCAACCATCGTGGCGCCCTGCCCCAGGCCGTAAGATATGGCGGGCCCGGCTTTTCCGGCGGCAATCAGGTTAAATGAATTGCCTATGCCCCAGATCACACCGCCGAGTATACCTGTTAGGTGCAATGAAAGTTTTCCTTTAAACCATGCCGCGTAGCTGGTTGGCGCTCCTTCAAACGGTTTGTAAATGAGGATGCTGTTGAAAAAAAAATTGCTGACAAAGATGCCCAGCGAAAAAACAAACACCGCGGTATATGGCGTCATTTTAAACGCTGCCGGCTGTTCGAAATTTGAAAGATCCATTGACGAGGCGATGAACCTGTAAAATAACGACATCAGTAAACCGGCCAAAACCGAGATCAGGAGGCCTTTGAACGACAGCTTTTTTTCGTTCTTTTGCGATTTTTGATAGGCAATGGCATTTACGATAATTGCCGCCATAATTAAAACTATCCCGATAATAATATACTGGAGGTTCCCCTGGGGCGCAGTCATGTAATTGATGATAACCCCCAGGATCAGGGCAATGCCGATCCCAACCGGGAAAGCCACCGCCATACCGGCAATTGAAATGGCTGCCGACAATAAAATATTTGCCGCATTAAATATAACGCCGCCTATAATGGCTTTGATAATGTTATCGCTGTCGGCCTGTTTCAGGTCGGCTAAAAAACTCCTGCCGCCGTGTCCGTAACTGCCCAGGGTAAATGCCGAAAGCAGGGAAAAAAGCACTACACCGATAACATAATCCCAGTAAAACAGTTCGAACCGCCAGTTTTTTCCGGCAATTTTTTGGGTGTTGGCCCATGATCCCCAACAGATCATAGTGATGATACAGAAGATTACGGCTACGGGATAGGTTGAAATGATAAACATATTTTTAAGAATCAGGTTAAAACGCGTTTAATTCATGCAGGTAAGGGGCAGACGACTGTGCGCCCATCCTGCCAACTGAAATAGATGCCGCCCGGATGGCAAAAGGCACAGCCTCCAAAATGCTTTTCCCACTAAAAAGCGCCACAGCCAGGGCGCCGTTAAAAACATCGCCGGCGGCGGTAGTATCAATTGCATTGCAAACCGGGGCCTCAAAAAAATGGCACACGCCATCGTGCAGCAGCAGTGCGCCTTCGGCACCCATGGTGATAATAACGGTTTTAATACCTTTTGCCGCCAGCAACCGCGCAGCAGTTTCGGCGCTTTCCTTGTTGATAACCTTTGTTCCGGAAAGTAACCCGGCTTCGGTTTCATTGGGCGTTATAATGGAGATCTTTTGCAGCAATTCATCGGAGAGTGTACACGCCGGGGCGGGGTTCAACACCACTTTTATACCGTTTTCAGCTGCCAGGGTTACAGCATATTCCACCGTTTCAATGGGAATTTCGAGTTGAATTAATAATAAAGCGGCATTTTCTATAAGGTGTTTTGCTTTTTGCAGGTCTGCAGGTTTCAAAGCAGCATTGGCGCCCGATGCCACAACAATGCAGTTTTCACCATTGTCATCTACCGTTATCAAGGCTATGCCTGACGGGTTTTCCGCATCCGGGATAATATAGCCGGGATCGATGCCTTCCTGCTTAAAGAGTTCAATTGCCTGTTTGCCAAAAATATCTTTTCCCGTTTTGGCTATAAAAACAACATTACCGCCCAAACGCGCCGCCGCAACAGCCTGGTTTGCGCCCTTCCCCCCGGCGTTCATCATAAAGGTGCCGCCCAAAACGGTTTCGCCGGGCGCAGGCAAACGCCCGGCCTTAACAACCATATCTGTATTAGAGCTTCCTACAACAACAATAAAGGGTTTCATCAGGCTTATTGGGTTTATACTTTTAATGCAGGTGGGATGGACTGGGTTAATGCAGATCCATTTAAAATTCAAATTGAATTTAGGGCATTTTTCTCTTAAAAAAGAAAATATTTATGAAGGGATAGTCCTATGCTGCAAAAGCCAAGCTCCTTTTCAAAAAATCAACGAAATCTTTGAATCATTAAAATCAACGGTCTATCTTTGCACTTATGCCCTTCCTAATCTCATATCTCACATCTCATATCTCACATCTATGAGAGTAATGGCTTTCGATTACGGTACCAAGCGCATCGGCATTGCCGTTACCGACCCCATGCAGATCATCGCAACCGGACTGGATACCATCCACCCGCTTCATATTATTGATTATCTCAAAAAATATTTCCAAACCGAACAGGTGGAACGCTTTATCGTAGGCGAACCCAAGCAGATGGATAACACCCCATCCCAATCGGCCATCCACGTTAAGGGTTTTGTAAATCTCCTCACAAAAACCTTCCCCGAAATCCCCATTGAAATGCTGGATGAACGTTTTACCTCAAAAATGGCATCGGCAACTATTGCACAAAGCGGCATGAATAAAAAACACCGGCAAAATAAGGAATTGGTAGATACGATATCGGCGGTGATTTTATTGCAAAGCTGGATGAGAACCGCTGATTTTAGATGATTGCGCTGATTACGTTGATTTTGATTTGCATGAGTTTTATTGATTTTAATTGAGATCTGTGATGTCTTCTATTTAAGATGGCTGCGTTGATTTTGATTTGCAAGGTTTTTTTGTGATTTTAACAGTTTGATAAGCTGTTATGGAATTTGTAAACGGATCATATAAATATTCTGAACTAACCGGTAAAATAATTGGGTGTGCCATGAAGGTTCATCGCACGCTTGGTAATGGTTTCCAGGAAGTTGTTTATCAAAAATGCCTGGCTATTGAAATGGAGAAACAGGGTCTTAAATTCTCGCGTGAATTAGAGATGGAAATTTATTACGAGGGTATTAATGTTGGCGTAAGAAGAGTTGATTTTTTGGTTGAAAATTTAATAATGGTTGAATTAAAAGCCAAATCTAGCTTGGATGATCTGCATCTAGCCCAAGCTTTAAACTATTTGGAAGCATACAAATTAGAAACAGGGTTATTAATAAACTTCGGATCAAAAAGCCTTGAATTTAAGCGTATTACGAATGAATATAAATTAAAAAATCAAAATAGATAACAACCAAAACCGCTGCAAAAGCCAGGCTCCTTTTCAAAAAATCAACGAAATCTTTGAATCATTAAAATCAACGGTCTATCTTTGCCCCATGGAAATTCTACCCCATGATCTCCAAACATACCTTGATGAGCATTGCGAACCGGAGCCGGAAGCACTGCAAAACATCAACAGGGAAACCTACCTTAAGGTGTTGCGGCCGCATATGTTATCGGGCCATTACCAGGGGCGGGTGCTTAATTTTCTGAGCAAAATGATCCAGCCAAAACGTATTTTGGAAGTAGGCACCTTTACCGGCTATGCCACCATTTGCCTTGCCGAGGGACTAACCGAAGACGGCCTGATCCACACCATTGAAGTGAACCGCGAGCTGGAGCCAATGCTCAGTTCACACTTTAATTCAACAAGTGTTGGCAAAAAAATAAAACAGCATTTTGGCGAGGCTACGACAATAATTCCCCGTTTAGACGTTGATAATTGGGATTTGGTGTTTATTGATGCTGATAAAAAGAATAATTATACATACTTTCAACTTGTATTTGACAAAGTAAGGTCCGGAGGATTAATAATAATTGATAATGTTTTGTGGAAAGGAAAGGTGTACGGCGAAGAAAATGATGCCGACACAGAGAACATCCGCAAACTAAATGACCAGGTTTCCGCAGACAGCCGAGTAGAAAAAATGATTCTGCCCGTGCGTGATGGATTACTGATCATCAGAAAAAAGTAAATTATGAAGAAACTCGTACTGGTTACACTATTGCTGGCCTCAACCCTTTTGGCTTCAGCACAAAAAAACACCGCAAGATCATATATTGAACAATTTAAGGACGATGCCATTAAGATAATGCATCAAACCGGTGTGCCTGCAAGTATTGTATTAGGTGTGGCAATGCATGAGTCGGGTTGCGGTAACAGCACCCTGGCACAAAACCTGAATAACCAATTTGGGGTAAAGGGCGGCGGCGGCGCTGTTTTTTATAAACACAACAAAAAGGTGCATTCAAAATACAAACGGTACGAATCGGTATATGACTCCTTCCAGGATTTTGCCCGCATCATGACCGAACGCAGCGAATTTAGGGGCCTTGCGGATAAATTTACCCATTTTGATTATACCGGTTGGGCACACGGCATCCAGAAACACGGTTATGCCAGCAGTCACAAATGGTCGGCGCAGGTGTTGGGTTTGATAAAAAAATACCAGCTTTATAACTTCGATGAAAACCCGGCAGAGAAGGAAAACACTGCGAATCAGGATCAAATGGCGCAAAATAATTAAAAAAACAGCGTTAATCTATCCCCTAAACGAAACTTACAGCTCAAAACCTACGTTATAAGTCATAATTCTGGCCTGGAGACACCTGGCCGGTGATATTGATTTGTTATTGAAATGAGAAAATTCGTATATTTATTTATGGGGATGGTTTTTGTTACGGCCTGCTCTGCCCGTAAGGGAACAGTATCAGACAGGCTGGCCCGCAAAAACAACAAAAGCGTTCAAAAAACCAATAGCGCAAGCATTGCCGGTTACACCCCACTAACTTCTTTGCAATATATCGACAGGTATAAGGCCATAGCTATCCAGGAGATGAATTTGTATGGCATCCCGGCAAGTATAACGCTGGCGCAGGGCCTGTTTGAATCAGGCAGCGGCAATGGCAACCTGGCCCGCATAGCCAACAACCACTTCGGCATAAAAAGCGGCAGTTCGTGGCAGGGAAAGGTTTATTATAAGGATGATGATAACGCTAACGACAGCTTCAGGGTATATGATAAGCCGGAAGACTCGTTCCGTGATCACTCCATGTTTTTGCAAAAGAAAAACTACGCCCATTTGTTCGAGCTGGATAAAAACGACTACCAGGGCTGGGCTTACGGACTAAAAAAAGCGGGCTATGCCACCAACCCGAAATATCCGCAGCTGCTGATAGGCATCATCCAGAAATATAACCTTAACCAGTATGACAAACCCGAAGGAACCGAGGTTGCCAAAATAAAACGGGTCGACCGCGTATTTACGCAGATAGATAAAAAAGAAGACAAAGCCGCAAAAGACTCTATTCAAAGCCCGCCTGTTGATAAAACGTACACCATTAAGCAGGGCGACACACTATATAACATATCCAAACGTTTTGGAATAGCTGTTGACAGCCTGAAGGCGCTAAACAATATTGGCGATAATAATATTAAAATTGGCCAGAAAATTGTAGTGACCCGGTGATGTTGTTAATTTTTGTTAAATAGTACGCTTATGATTAAGCGAAAGCCGTAGTTTTAGTGCTGCAATGAAGTGGGGTTTGGTATTATGTTTTTTGTTTTTAACGGTTAAGTGTTTTTCGCAGGATAAAACAGTTGCAGGTATTGTTTTTGAAAAAGAAAGCAAAGACCGTGTAGCAACCGTAAGCATCCACAATATCACCACCGGAATTTCTGCCTATGACAATTTAAAGGGCGAATTTACTATAGCTGCCAAACCCGGTGATCAGCTTGTTTTCACAAAAGCCGAATATCACCCCGATACCGTCAAAATTAGCAGCAATGCCCCCCTTGCCATTTACATGGAACGCCTGGCTATCCAGCTAAACCTGGTTACGGTGCATGATACGGTGCTTAGTCCGTTGATGCGGCTCCATGCTACCCAGCGCGATTTTAGCAAAGCATACGGCTCATTGGCCTATAGCGATTTTTTAACCAGCCCATCAAGCGGCGGGGCTGGTTTAAGTATTGATGCGCTGTGGAATGCTTTTAGCAGGGAAGGCCGTAATGCATCACACCTGCGCGAAACCATACAGCACGACTTTGAGCAAAACAGTATCGATTTTCGCTTTAACCCAACTTATGTAGGCAACATTACCGGGCTAAAGGGCGAAAAACTTGCCTCATTTATGCTCAGGTACCGCCCCGGCTATTATACCACGCAAACTGCCAGTGAATATGAATTTGTTGCCATGATAAGAGCCAACTTCCGCCGGTATATGCGCAACCAGCGCACCTATGCACTCCCGGCCCTGGTTACCCCATCAGTAAACAATTAAGATTTTTTAGCCCTCTTTACCGCTCGTGGAAGAGATGATCGAGCGACTCCTTTGGTGGTGAGAGTAAAATCTGTGCGATATTAACGTTAATGAATTTACGCAAAAGATGAGTTCAGAGTTTACTCACCCGACTTCGCTGCGCTGGTCGACCTCTCTCGCCTGCAGCGGAAAGATGCGAAAAAGACTAATTTTTATTAATAATATATGTAGTTCACTACAAGCTACCCAAATTCACCTATGAACACCACTAATCAATCTATAAAATCGTATTATTCACATTATTAGCGCTTTATAAGAACTTGTAGTGTGTATTTTACCTTTGGTCTGCTTGTAAAAGGTGTTGGTCTATTAAGTTTTTTTTGTGTTTAAAGTTGTTGTTCCTTTGAATTATAAAACGATAACAAAAACATTCATATACATTAAAAAAATTAAGATCATGAAGAATTCAATCAAATTAACAGCACTATTTCTATTGGCAACAACAGGGTTGTTTGCTGCGGTTCCTGCTAAAATTGTAAAGGCAAATGCAGCTTCAGTAACCATTTCTACACTGCCATCAAATAAGGGAATTGCTGTAAAAGCTGCCGATGCAAAATCAATCGTAATGATTTACGACCAGGATAAAAATGTATTGCGTAAAGATGTATTGGCAAGCAACCATTCAAAAGGCTATATTTTAACCACCCTCGAAAACGGCGATTACATTATGGAAGTTACTTCAAACAAACAAATTGTTAAAAAGAACATCCATGTTTATGACGAAGGCAAAACCAAAACATTTATTGTTCAGGAATAATTGATTAATCCCCTTATACTATAAAGCATCGCTTCTTTTTGAGGCGATGCTTTTTTTTTTTCGCGTTCGCTATTCAGTTGGGACTACGAAGCAATGAGCAATTAATTGATTTTTGTTTCCCTACACATTCCCCATTTGCGGATCGCTAAAGCTTGATTTACCGGTTTCAACCCTGCCTGCATACCTTTTTTCAAAGGTTTGGGTTCCGTTTACTTTAACGCTGAAATCATACCAACCATGGCTGGTGATGAGGTTAAGCGTCACCTGCGATTTACCTGCCGGTTTAACGCTTACTACGTGGTTGTTGGTTTTGTAAGCATGATCGGTTATCTGAACGGTTTGCTGATGGCTGCCAGCGTTGTGCAGGCTTAATTCAATATTACCGGTAAGCTTTTGGGCATCTAAATGGTTAAGCTGGTAATCGCATACAATATCTAATTCAGGGTCATTTACATTGCCCTTAAACTCGCGAAAAAACCCGTTAGGACCGTAAACTCTTAAATGATAATGGCTGTTTTCAAAATCACTTAAAGGCCATTCATCGGCAAGGGTGTCGCCTGCTTTTGTGGTGTAGGCCCAGGTCTGCAAATTCTCTTCAATGTACTTGCCTGGTGCATAAACGTTAAATGGCGAACCCGATGCCGCGCTGCCAAAAACTTTATTGCTTGCCGTAAATTTCACGTTAAATGATTTCTTATCGGCACTTAATTTACCATCGGCATAGAGCTGATACGGCAGGGCGCATGATGGTTTGATGCCTTTTTCCTGCTTCGGCATGTATGGCGATGTGTAAGGCGCCTTATTGATGAGCGCTATTTCATCGGCAGTTAACAATTTATAATCATCTGGCAGTTTTTTAAATTGTGCCTTGTGAATGCTTTCTACAAATGCATCTTTCGGCAAAAACTCCGGGTTAGGAATAACTTCACCGTTATACGGACGGAATACAGAGGTCAGATCACCGCAAACGGTACGGCGCCATTCACTGATGTTTGGCTCTGTTATTTTTTTGCCCGTTTTTTTACTCAGGAATGTTTCTAAAAACTGCAGGGTTGATGTATGGTCAAACACCCCGGAGTTAACCCAGCCGCCTTTGCTCCATGGCGAGGCTATTACCAGTGGCACACGGAAGCCTAAGCCAATAGAGTTTTCTTTATCATATTTTTCAGGGAAATCTTTCCGGGCAAGCTCCTGTTCAAGCGTTACAAATTCAACGCGGGTGTCAATCCCGTCAGACACCTTTCCGGTACCTGTTTTATGCGAATGTGGCACGGTAAATGGCGGCACATGGTCAAAATAACCATCGTTTTCATCATAGGCTAATATGAAGATTGTTTTTTTCCATACTTCGGGGTTTTGGGTTAGGATGTCCATTACCTCAGATACATACCAGGCGCCAAACCATGCCGCGCTGGGGTGATCGGAAAAATTCTCAGGAGCAGTTACCCATGATACGGTTGGCAGCTTGCCGGTTTTTACATCTTCCCTAAACTGGTGCAGCACGTCGCCTTTTGGTACTTTCAGCTCGCGCGTGGTACCATTATCGGAGTACTTTAAATCAGCCAGGGTGCGGTAATGCGGGTCGTTTTTATTATTGCTGAATGCTTTATTATGCAGGCTTTTTTCCTTGTCTGATAGCTTATCAAACATACCCAGCTTGTAAATTTCACGTTCTTTATTAACCGAATCAAGGTAGCCTTTCATCTCCCTTAATTGTTTTTTAAGGTGACTGATATGTGCATCGCCGGCAGGCAGGGCGTCTATCTTTTTTTGTAACTCATCAATCCTGGCGGGCAGCTCGGCCGACCTTTTTTCCATGGAGATGATATGCGGCTCGTGCAAATGGATATTATATTGCGCAAAAAACTCCAGTGGATTATCCTGGAAGTTTGACAGCCACGGGTCTTCCTCGCCTTCAAAACCGGTATCTATCGCAACCTCGTTCTGGTAGCAGTTCCATGAAATGCCATTCTCTTCCAAACGCTCAGGGAAGGTAGCCCATTTAAGCGTACCATAATCCATATCATCGTTCCAAACGTGAGCCCGTGAATTTTCATTTTGCTCCTCGCGGATGGTGCCGCTCCAAAAGTAAAGCCTGTTAGGATTAGTGCCCGTTAATGCCGAGCAAAAGTTTTGATCGCAAACGGTAAAGGCATCGGCCAAGGCATAATAAAAAGGAATATCCTGGCGGGTATGGTAGCCTAAAGTAAGCGGCATGTCGGCATATTCTTTATTGCCGTTGCGCTTATTATCAAGCCACTTATCAAATTTACCATCGTTACGGGCATTTACCTGGTTGCGCCATGAGTGCGGAAGCGAGCTCATCCAGGTTGATTTGGTGTTTTTTATATCTAAATGAAAAGGCGCATAAGTTTCACCCTTTTTGTTTGATTGCAGCCATACTTTATTTTTATTCGGCAGATCGATAGCACGCGGGTCATTGTATCCCCTTACACCCTTAAGCGTTCCGTACACATGATCAAACGAACGATTTTCCTGCATCAGGATAACAATATGCTCGGCATCCATATAAGTGCTGCCCGGTGCCGGGTTAATGGCCATTGCCTTTTGAATTGAAGCCGGTATTAAACCCGATAAGCCAGCTGCGCCCGTTAGCAATGCTGCCTTTTTTATAAAATCTCTCCTGGTGTCCATGTTTGTGTTTTAGTTCATGGTTCATAGTTGATGGATCATGGCAGCTGCAAAATCCAGTGGGTATGAATTATGAATAATTATAATTGAATTTCAAATTTAGTATTTTCTATGCTAGTTCACGGTTCAATCCCAATTTGCTTCCGGCTATGAACTATGAACCATCAACCATGAACTCTCTTCCCAATAACCTCCTCGCACAATCCAAACGATAACGTCATCCCATTACCGCCAATGCCGTTTATTACGGTTACACCGGGTTCAATGTCAACAATCAGCTCGGTTGCGCCATTGGTCATTTTGGGGTAGATGCCGTGCCATGATTGCAGTAATTTCCAGTCCTTAAAAGTGGCGAAAGTTTGTAAGTATGAAGTTATCATATCATTAATAAATTTCTTGTCGAAGGGGTCGTGGACCAAGCCATATTCGTGCGAATCGCCAATGGTTAGCTCGCCGCTACCATTTTGCGATACCATAACGTGGATGCCCCATTTAAGGTATTCGGCATATTGCTCCTCGTACCGCTTACGTAAGGCAGGCAATGATGCTGCAGCCTGGAAACCGGGGTAATGGATCATGGACAGGCCTCCGCATAATGACGGACCAATGCGCCACTCATCCGGCTGGGTAACCAGGCGCATCATTTGCAGCTTGCATTTGGTTATCTGTGTTTCTAAAAATAAATCGGGATACAAGGTTTCAAAATCGGCCCCGCTGCAAACAAAGATCTCGTCGGCTTCCCAACTCCGGTTGCCGGAGATAACTTTTGGATGATCTATCTGACTGATTGCGGTGTTCCAGTAAAACGCCACATCATATTTTTCAGTGAGGTATTTAGCAACCTGCCCAACAGCAACTCTTGATTCTACTATCATTTCCTCGCCGCTCCATAAAGCCCCTTTAAGGCCATCCGGGTTTACAGCCGGTGATTTTTGTAAGGTTTGTTTAGGCGATAACAAGCTGCAATCGCGAAAATGCCGGTTAGTTTCAACATATTCAGCTATTACCTGTAATTCATCATCATGATAAGCCAGGTGAAGAGATCCAACTTCATCATGCCAGATGTTGGCTTCGGTGCAAATTTCTTTCCAGATACTGCGCGACAGCATAGCCCTATCAAACAGCGGACCAGTGGCCTGCCCTATGGGCCAGATCATCCCGAAGTTACGGATGGATGCCCCTACAGCGCGTTCATTACGTTCAAATATGGTTACCTTATAACCACGCAGGGCAAGCGCCCTCGCGGTAGCAAGCCCCACAATACCGGCCCCTATAATTATAGCGGAGCCCCCTGACCCCCTAAATGAGGAGTTTGAAGGTGTTTGCTTCATCCAGCTTGTATGTTTAGTTCGCTTTGTGGCTCTTCACTTTTATTGTCTTTACGGGCGCTTTGTAAAAAATAAATAAGCGATAGTATAGCGCAGATGCCGCCCACTATGCCAACAATTAAAACGCCTTCTTTAAAAAAAGCAGCCCAGCTAATGTTTGGTCGCCCAAGCTCCTTAACCAGCAGCACGGTTACACTGCCCAAATATCCCATTGAATCTGAAACGTAAATAAGGAAACCTACATTGCTGCGGTAATGAAAAGTAGCTATCATCCGTTCAAAGAAAATGGCGTTGTACGGCACGTAGCCCATGTAAAGCCCCAGACCGGCTACCGTCATCCATTCCATGGGGCCGATGGCTTTTAATTCATAAAGAATGGTACCCGCAGCTATAAGTACACAACCACCTATTATCATTAAATGAATTACCCTGAAAGCTTTCAGGTTCTTTCTAACCAATATCAGCAGGCTCATGGCCACCAATACAATAAAAGAGATAATGGTATCTATTTTAGTATAAATAGTATTGTCTTTATTACCAAGGCTGGCCCAGATCTCCACTTCAAAATTATCACGGATATCGCGCATTATGGTAAGCAGTACATAAATTATCAGCGTAAGGATAATGCCGGGTAAAAACCGTTTTAAAAACTGCTGGCGTTCCGCTGCATTCATGGGCGCACGTTTTGTACGCAGCCTGACATCTTCTTCAGATGGCGGGGGCATCAGCTCAAGGCAAAAAACAAAGAATATCAGCGGGATCACAAACAATGCCCCTGTAATAAACGGCATAGTATATTCGCTTATATGAAAAGTGCCGCGCATGGTGCGTGCTATGGTTTTTACAAAACCAGAGGCAAAAATAAGGCTGATGGATAAAACA
>JAQBOS010000609.1 GCA_028287925.1 Mucilaginibacter sp.
CCAATCAATAAAATCATTATCAAAAATAAATCTAACATTGATCAAAATAAAAAACAACCAAGAGTATCGTGTTTCGTATAAAAACATTTAACGTTAATTATCCTTATATAACTGGAACACAATTACATTTAGTACACCTAAAACTATATCTGTGAAAAGAAAGCCCGCACTCATTATTCTATTGATGTTATTGGGTCATATCTGTTATGGGCAATTAGCGAGCATCCGGAAAATACAGCAGCAATTACCTTTTATACATGATAGTTTACGCTATGTTGATGCATTAAACAGGCTTGGAACCTTACTTTATGAAAAGAATGTTGACAGCACCTTTTACTATACTGTAAAAGCCCGGACCATCGCCGACAGGCTACAATATAACAAAGGGAAAGCCGACGCAGCCAATAACCTGGGCATATTTTATGACATGAAAGGCAATTTGCAGCTGTCGCTCAGATATTATAATGACGCCTATAATATTTATAAAACGTTGCACGACACCTCAAATGTTGTGCAGATCATCATGAATATAGCATCTGTTTACCAGGAACTTGGTAAAAATACCAAAGCAGTTAACAGTTATAAAATCGCGATTGGCATAGGAAAAAAATTAAGCAGGGATTCCATCATGTCTTTGGTTTTGTATAATTATGTGCTGATGTATCCGGATTCTATTCATAAGGATTCTATCCCGGTTTATATTGACAGGGCCAGGCAAATAGCCTCAAAGTACAATGATAAGCGTGTATTACTGGCTATAGATCAATTAACTGCCGAATATTATATAAAAAACGGGCAGCGTGATAAAGGAGTAGCCTTATTACAGCAAACCGTGGCAAATGTTATAAAAAGCGATCTTTACTATTTAAGTCTTGATATGCTTATAGACTTAGGTAATTTCTTTGCCGCAACCGATTCGGCAAAGGCAATAGGCTATTACAACCAGGGCCTTCAAATCACCAAAGAAAAAGGTTTTAAGATCTACACGGAGATCATCAATAAAAAAATATACGATTTTTATTTAGAAAAAAAGGATAATGCTACGGCGTTTCATTATAGCCAGCAATTGTTGATCCTTCATGATGAGCAGGAGCAAACAGACAATGTATCAGGGATAGACTATATTGAATATGCCTTAAAAGACCAGCAGCTCAATTCAGCCCGTACGCAATCAAAATATCAGCAAAATCTTTTAATCCTCGCTGTGTTGCTGTTTGTGATGACGATTGTTATTATTCTCATATTATGGCGCAACTGGAAAAAATCAGGCAGAACGGCTGAAGCACTACGTTTACAGTTTAAGCAATCAGAATTAACAACAGAGGCTTTGGAAGTTATGAATAACAACTATGCCCGGCTGATTAAAATTGTAGCACATGATTTGCGGAATCCTATTGGAGCAATCAATTCTATTTCATCAATGATCCAGCCTGACGATCTGCTAAATGCGGAAACACAGGAACTGATAAGCCTGGTACAAATTTCGAGCAAAAATTGCCTGGAGCTTATTAATGAATTGCTGGAAACAGATTTTGACCCCCAGCAAAATTTAAAGAAGGAGGAGATCAACCTGGATGAACTGCTGACGCAATGCACTCATCTGCTCAGTTTCAGGGCAAAAGATAAAGACCAGCAATTGAATTTAACCGGAAGTACAGGGGAATTAATAATCCAGGGCGATCGTGAAAAATTATGGCGCGTAATTAACAACCTGGTAATTAACGCTATAAAATTCAGTCCGGAAGACAGTGAAATAAACATTAAAGTTGATCAATCAACCAATGGAATAATTATCTCGGTAACGGATACCGGCATAGGCATCCCTGTTGAGCTCCAAAATAAAATATTTGATCCGTTTACTGCGGCCAGGCGAAAAGGCACCGGTGGCGAGCAGCCTTTTGGACTGGGTTTATATATCAGTAAACAAATTATTGAGGCCCATAATGGCAAGATCTGGTTTACAAGTGATGACGGCCTGGGAACAACATTTTACCTGGAGTTGCCCAAAGCCGGCATCACCTAATAGGCTACATTTTACCTACTACAACTTTATAAAACTTATCAAAGTTTAAATATGCATTCGCCAGCTCTTTCAAATGCCCTGCAGTAACTGTTTTTACAGCACCAACATACCTGTCGTAATAATCGTAATCAAGCCCTGCAAAATAGAGGTTTTTAAATTTATCAGCATGCGAAAAAACATTTTCAAGACTGCCTAATAGCGAACCCAGCATATAATTGCGCACCAGGGATAGTTCTTCTTCAGAGATTGGCTCAGTTTTTAACAGCTCTATTTCTTTTTCAATTTCGGTTATTGCAGCTTTGCAAACATCAGCACCAACCTCTGTTGCTACAAACATGGCTCCGGCGTATTTAAAGGAGCTTATACCCGACCCGATGCCATAAGTATAACCTTTATCTTCACGAATGTTAGCCATTAACCTCGATCCGAAGTATCCGCCCAAAACAGTATTTAATACTTGTAAGGCCGGAAAATCTTTATGGGTACGATTAATAACAGGCAAACCCATCCGGATTGCCGATTGCAGAGCATCAGGTTTTTCAGTAAAATAAAAATGTTCTGAGGCCGGCTTAACATTGGGCTGACTAGTGTCTGATTTAACATCACCGTTTGTCCAGTCTTTATCAAAAGTATTGGTTATCAGCTGTAGTATTTCAGGTTCAATTTTTCCGGAAATAATGATGGTACAGTTTGATGGCTGGTACATTTGTTTAAAATGGATCAGCATATCCTCACGGTGCAGGGTTTTATAGGTATCAGCGTCAGCACTCAGCCCATATAAAGTATCGCCATATAATGCCTTGTTAAAAGCACGGCGGGCAACATAATCATTTTTCTGCATGCTCACCTGCAGCTTTTGCTGCTGGT
>JAQBOS010000633.1 GCA_028287925.1 Mucilaginibacter sp.
CCACCAGGAAAAGGTTTTTGTAATCCGCTCTTCCGATTATAAACCCCTTAAAAAAGAAACGGCTAAAGGGTTTGATTACCATAGGATCTTAACACGAAATATTCATGGAGGACCTGTTGACTTTGTACTGTTAAAATTAAAAAAAGGCGCCCGTCGTAATAAAATGGTTGTAACAGACGCTTTTGAATATAAATACCTTATAAAAGGAAAAATTGATTACCTGATTGAGGACAGGAATTATATCCTTGAAGAAGGCGATTCTATATTCTTTGACGGTCGTTTAGGGCATAATCTTTCAAATATTGGTAACTCCGACGCGATTATGCTCGTAGTTTATTATTTTATCTCCAACGATTAAGATCTCTTATCCACCCGGAATTTTTAAAATGCTTTAGAGCCTTGGTTAAATTTAATTAAAGTATTTTGTTATGGTGGTTTTTAACCGTGAAGCCAAATTTGGCCTAATGTTGTTTTGTGTGTGCATCTCTTTTGTGTGCATCTCTTTATAGAGCCATAGGCTCGAAATATTTTGTAACGATGGGTTTTAACCCGTCGCAGATAAAACTCCCCCAATAAAGTGCCATCGGCACGACCAATATGGTATAAATGGTTCGAACATACTGTTCTTTTTGTTGTTTTGTACATCTTCAACGGATTAAAATCCGTTGTTACAATATTTGCCGGGGCTACGCCCCTTTTTTAATAAACGATAAAGAAAGGGGTACTAACACTATTCCCCACAGAACCCTCAAATTTAAACAGACTCTTAGTCTCTGTTAAAATTACACTGTATGTTAACAGGTGCATTCCACCTGTTAGCATAACTTACCATGACCTTACCGCAGGCTCAGGCTTCAAAATACAACAGGAAAACACAACTGTTACGGATCGTCTGCCGGCCAAAAATTCAGCATAGTCTCATATACATCGGTGTTGAATTAATTATTTAGCATTAGTAAACAAAATTAATCTATTTTTAATAATTAGTTTATCATTGTTTTATAAAGAAACTTTTGCGCAGTAAGGCAACATGCTTTAAATAAGTATGTTATAACACGCTTATTTAAAGCTAAGTATGTGACGGATTCTTTTCCTCCCTGCCTGAATTTAATCGTTGAACCTGCTATTTTTGCTTATAAACACATGTTAAAAAAAGTTTAGTATTTATGTACAATTGTTAATTATTTTTTTACATTTGTTTAACAAACAGCAGGTACATTTGTACATATACTAAACACCTCCTTGAAATTTAAGCTATTATCGTGATCAGGTCCTGATAGCTGATCATGCTGCTTTTGGAGAATTGTATGACAGGTATACATTTAAAGTTTTCTATTCAAAGGTTGTAACATTCATTAGTTAATATGCAAATAAGCTACATAGATGAAGACAAACCTTTGCTATTAAAGGTAGCAAATGGAGATGAACAGGCCTTTAAGCGCTTATTTGATTTATACCGGCCAAACATTTATACAACTGCTTTAAGAATAACCGGAGATGAACGAACCGCTGAGGAGATTTTGCAGGATACTTTCCTGAAAGTATGGATCAACAGAGAAAAAATTATTCATATAGGCAATTTTGGAGGTTGGATCTATACAATAGCCAAAAATGTTACTTACAACGCTATTAAGCATTCCCAAAGCGAAAAAAGAAATTTTTTGCAGTTTATCCGGGAGCCGATAATTACGCATTACCAGGATACTGATCATTTAACCCAGGAAAGGGAATATCAAAATATTTTGAACCTGGCGATAAACCGTTTACCTCCCAAACAGTTGCTTACTTATAAACTTATTAAGCAGCAGGAAATGAAAAGGGAAGAAGCGGCAATAGAATTAAATGTTTCGGCTGAAACCGTTAAGTGGAATCTTGATCAGGCAATGAAGAGCATCCGTACTTTCTGCGCGGCTCACTTAAAAGAAACCACATTTGCCTTTATCCTGTATTTTATTTTTAGTTGATACCCCCCACAAGTCTTTTACAATTGTCTATGCTGTTTTAGATCCGACTTTATACAAGTCGGAACTACTTATTCACCTTTGAAAAAGGTTTATTATGAGCATAACCAGACTTGAATATCTATTTCAGCTTTGCATAAATAACGATGCTACTCCTGAGCAGCGGGAAGAAATGCTGGAATTAATGGCGTTACCGGAAAATGAATCCATTGCAGAAAAATTGCTTCATAAGGCTTATGAAGCGCCAAAGCAAACACAGGATCTCGCTTCTGAAAAAAGGGATGCTATTTTAAACGCCATATATAATGCTGGCAAGATAGAAAGTGCTCCACGGCTTTTTCCCCGGCGAAAACAATTTGTAAAGTGGCCGGCAGCTGCAGCAGCAGTATTTATATTTTTTTTTAGCGCGGCTTATTTCTTTATTTATAAAAAGCAACAGGAACAACTTATAACAATAACTAATAAAAACAAAATCCTTCCCGGGAGGAATAAAGCTACATTAACCCTTGCGGATGGTTCGAAGATTGATTTGGACGATGCTAAAACAGGGGGAATAGCAAAGCAAGCCCAATTGCGTGTTACTAAAACAGATGCCGGCCAACTGATATATACCATTGCAAATACTGATGAAACCTCATCTGAAACTACAGATAAACCCTCTTATAATACCATTGAAACACCCGTAGGAGGGCAATACCAGGTAATCCTGTCAGACGGAACCCGGGTTTGGCTTAATGCTGCTTCATCATTAAAATATCCCACACAATTTACAGCAGGCGAAAGGCAGGTAGAATTGACCGGTGAAGGGTATTTTGAAGTGACAAAAAATAAGGCCAAACCTTTTAAAGTTATTACCGATAAACAAGAAATTGAAGTATTAGGTACACATTTTAATGTAAATGCTTATACCGACGAAAATGCTACAACTACAACCTTGCTTGAAGGTAGCGTAAAGATTGCGGCTCACCTTAAAAATCAATCCGCACAACAATCAGCTATTCTTAAACCGGGCCAGCAAAGCATTTTGGGTAACACGGGCCTGGCTGTTGGAAATGTTAATACGGAAGATGTTGTTGCCTGGAAAAATGGCTACTTCAGCTTTAACGAGGATTTTGAAAGTATAATGCGAAGATTATCCCGGTGGTATAATATTGATGTTGTTTACAAGATTGATAAAGATCCCGATTTATCGTTTGGGGGCAAAATATCCCGGTCAAAGAGTATCAATTCAGTTTTGAATATCATTGAAACTACCGGAAATGTTCACTTTAAGATTGAAGGAAGGAGGATAATAGTTACGAAATAAAAATTATATAATAGTTAGCAGAAGAAAAGAACAGGATCCTGACTGCTATCAGAACCCTGTATAATATTCAGATCATACCTGCTAAATAATGGGCAATTAACCAATTAACATTTAAATCTAAACAAATCAAATGTATGAAATTTTACAAAATTTTATGCGGTAAAACAAACCGTGTAAGTAAAATATGGCGAGTAATGAAACTTATAATAGTTATTTTAACCACGGCTATATTACAGGTAAGCGCAAACGCCTATGCTCAGAAAATAACATTGAGCCAAAAGAATGTATCCATAGAAAAAATATTCGATGAGATCAGGATCCAAAGCGGGTACGATTTTTTTTATAATATCAGGCTGATTAAACAAGCCAAACCTGTATCGGTAGAATTGAAGGATGCGAGCCTTGAAGAAACGTTGAAAGCATGTTTTGAAAATCAGCCTTTTACCTATTCTATAAAAGAAAATGCTGTTATTGTGAGGCCAAAACAAGATCTCCTTTTAAATAAGGCCACTGAAAAATACATAGCTATTGACGTAAACGGCAAAGTTTTAGACGAAAAAGGTATTGGCCTGCCCGGAGTTACCGTAAAAGTAAAAGGTACTACACAAGGGACAATTACAGACGTAAATGGCAATTTTAAGTTCAAAGGCCTGGATGACAATGCCATTTTAGTGATCTCATTTATCGGGTATGAAAGAAGGGAAGTGAAAGCAGATGGTAAATCAGAAATGAAAATTACTTTAACTCCAGGTGCCAGCAATTTAGATGATGTAGTAGTAGTAGCATATGGTACACAGAAGAAGGTAAACCTGACCGGGGCTGTAAGCACGATCAGTGGCAAGGTACTGGAAGATCGCCCTATAACTAATATTGGAAGGGGCCTGCAGGGAGAGTTGCCCGGTTTGAATATAACCTCCAGCAGCGGACAGCCGGGAGCAGGGGCTACCTTTAACATCCGGGGCTTCACTTCTATCAATGGCGGGAGCCCGCTGATCCTGGTAGATGGCGTTCAAACCAACATCAACGATCTTAATCCGGATGATGTAGCTACAGCAACGATACTGAAAGATGCTGCATCCTCAGCAGTTTACGGTTCACGGGCAGCTTTTGGGGTTATACTAATTACCACCAAGACCGGGCAAAAAGGAAATCCAAAGGTGAACTATAGCATGAATTACGCTATGAAAAAGATCACCGATCTGCCGGCCGTAGTAACTGATCCCGGTACCGTGGCCGATTATAAAAACCAGGCCTACTATGGTTATTATGGAGTAAATTTATTTAGTTCGTCATTAACAGCCTATGCCCACCAACGGTCGGCAAACCCCAGCCTGCCGGCAGCTATAGTTGATCCTTCTGATCCCACTCTTTATGATTATGCGGCTGGTACCAATTGGTTTGATGAGTTGTATAAATCCCGCAATACGAGCCAGACACAGAACGTGAATGTGAGTGGCGGAAATGACAGGATCACATATTATTTCTCAGCGGATTATAACAATCAGGACGGTGTATTTCGCTATAACCCCGATTATTATAACCGGTATAATATGCGTGCAAAATTAAATTTTAAGGTTACAGACTGGCTGCATATTTATACCAATTCGGCCTATAACCGTACTACTTATAATTACCCTTCTTTATGGACCTCTGACTGGACATCAGGAGATTTATACCATTCTATAGGGCGTGCAAATTCATTGAACTCAGTGAAAAATCCGGATGGTTCATGGACCGATGCCGGAGCATACATCGGGTTTTTACAAGACGGCGGGCGTGGAAATACGGTAACAAATGAGCCGCAGAATACCATCGGTTTTACTACTTCATTTTTTAACGGCGCGTGGAGGATAAATGGAGATTACACTTTCCGCTCAAGAAGTAATTATAACCAGGCATACCAGGTGGCGCTGCCTTATGAAATCGGCCCCGACCAGCAAATACACTATGCAGGGCATAGTGATGCTTCAGCTTGGTCTGATGATAATTCATACCAGGCTATTAACCTATATACTGAATACGAAAAAACTTTTAAAAAGCATTATTTCAAAGGAATGGTAGGGTATAACCAGGAGTTAAACAACTATAATTATTTTTCTGCTGAGAGAGATAATTTGATTAGTAGTAATGTAGGATACCTGGACGATGCGACAGGCACAACGCCCGTGGTGGCAGGCAATGGGTACCAGTGGGCCATCAGGGGGATTTTCTCCCGTTTGAACTATGCTTACGACAATAAATACCTACTGGAAATAGATGCGAGATATGACGGATCGTCTCGTTTTCCTACCAATCAACATTATGGATTTTTTCCTTCTGCTTCAGCGGGCTGGAGGATCTCAGAAGAACCGTTCTTTAAAGGGCTAACCAGTGTAGTGAGTAATTTGAAGCTGCGTACCTCTTACGGCTCTTCGGGAAATGATCAGAGCCTGGGTAATTACAGCTTTATTCCCACACTTGGAACCGGGACGGCAGGTAATATATTAGGCGGCACACAGCCCACAGCGGTATATCCTCCCAACTTAGTGTCTTCATCGCTTACGTGGGAAAAAATTTACAGTAAAAACGCCGGGGTAGATATTACCTTGTTTAACAAGTTAAGCGCCACCTTTGAGTGGTATCAACGGGATACCAAAAATATGATTACTACAGGTTTTCAGCTTCCTGCAGTATTAGGGGCCGGACAACCCCTGGAAAACGCAGCGGACCTGAGGACACAAGGCTGGGAATTGAACTTAACCTATAACGATCAATTTCAGTTAGCAGGGAAACCTTTCAGCTTTAGTTTAAGGGCAAGCGTTTGGGACGATCAGACGGTAATTACCCGGTACAATAATCCAACCAAATTTTGGAAGGTATCAGCGGGGGTAACTCCTTATTATACTGGAATGCATGTGGGTGAAATTTGGGGATTAACAGATTTAGGGATATTTCAAACAGATGCCCAGGCAAAGTCAGCTCCTGATCAGTCTGCCCTTATGGGATATTATAATTTGAACAAGGCCGGAGAGCTGCAATATGCCGACCTTAACCACGATGGTAAAATTACTTTAGGTGATGGTACGGTAGGAAATCCGGGAGATGCTCATATAATCGGTAATACAAGTCCCCGGTATCATTTTAGTTTGGGGGGCAACTTTTCATGGAACAATTTTGATTTCAGTGTTTTCTTCCAGGGGGTAGGAAAAGAAAGTTTCTGGCCTGGATATAGCGGGTATTACTGGAGCATGTTTTGGGCGCCATGGGAAAATGTTAATAAAACTATCCTGAATAATACCTGGACACCACAGAACCCGAATGCTTTATTCCCCTCTTTAAAGGGCTGGCGGGTAGAAGACGCCGGGGTATGGTATGACCTGGGCGTTCCTCAGTCAAGATACATCTATAGTGCGGCTTACATCCGCCTGAAAAATTTAACCGTAGGCTATTCATTTAACATGCCTTTCCTGAAAAAAATAGGTATTGAGCGTTTAAGGTTTTATTTCAGCGGGGAGGACCTTTGGGAATCAGACCATTTACCGCAAGGATTTGATCCGGAAGGATTGGGTGGCAGTTGGGGCCCGGGAAAAGTATATCCCTTCCAGCGTGGATATTCATTCGGTCTTAACGCAAAGTTTTAATGTGTAATTCAAAAAATATTACAATGAAAAAGATACATATAATTACGCTAACCTGTATAATGGTAAGCATCTTATCATTTTACTCCTGCAAAAAAGATAGTTTCCTTAACCGGTACCCGGTATCAAGTTTAACACAGGAAAACTTTTTTGCTAACGCTAACGATTTACAAACCTACAGTAATGGATTTTATTCGTATCTCCCTGGTGTTACTTCACTGATATTTGGTGATGTGCAAAGCGATAATACTGAAAACTTTCCTTTTAATAAAGTAGTAGCCGGACAGTTACCCTTGCCAAGTGATGCCAGCACGGCAGGCTGGACCTGGTCTTATTTAAAGGATGTAAACTATTTTTTGCAGAGTTATCAAAAAGCAAATGCTACCGCAGCGATAAAAAGTCATTATGCGGGAGTAGCCAGATTTTTTAGGGCCTGGTTTTATTTTGACAAGGTAAAACGCTTTGGTGATGTGCCATGGTATGGATCAACCATACTGCCAAATGATATTGCCAATTTATATAAAGCAAGAGATCCAAGGCAATTGGTAATGGACTCAGTAATGGCCGATCTTAAATATGCCGCTAATAATATCAATACCACTGGACCTTCAGGCACCATTACCAAATGGACGGCGCTGGCTTTGATGGCAAGAGTAGGGCTGCACGAGGGAACATTCAGGCAGTACCAGGGAATAGCAGGAGGCGGGCAGTCATTTTTAAAAACTGCGGATAGTGCTGCCTTGGCTGTTATACAGAGTAACAATTTTAAATTATACACTACCGGAAAACCAAACCAGGATTATCAAAACTTATTTTTGTTTTATACACCAACAGATCCGCAGAATGCAGAAGTAATATTAGGCTATTATTACAGCAATTCTCTTCATGTTTATTCAGCAGCTGATGCTGCGATAAGATCTGACGGGATGGGCATGACAAAGGATTGCATGAATAACTACCTTACCAGCAATGGTACTCCCTTTACCGGCGTAGCGGGCTATGATACAATGATGATCAAAGGGGAGTTTAAAAACCGCGACCCCAGGCTGATGCAAACAGTTTTACCCCCTACTACTTTGGCTTATGGTGATATGTTTGGCCCGAGTACATTGGGCAAATCTAAAACCGGGTATTACCTGTTTAAATATTTTGATCCTAACGCCCTTGCATATGATAGCAATACTAATGCAGGGATAGATTTTCGCTACGCAGAAATACTGCTTATCTATGCTGAAGCAAAGGCCGAGCTGGCAAATGCCGGATCAGGCAGCTTTACGCAGACAGACCTGGATATGTCTGTTAATTTACTTCGTGACAGGGTAAGCATGCCGCATCTGTTGATGAGTGTTCCCGTAGACCCTGTTTTAGCAGCAAGTTATTCAAATGTATCCGGCTCATTGCAGAATGTGCTCCTGGAGATCCGCCGCGAACGAAGGGTTGAATTAGCAGGCGAAGGATTTCGTTATGATGACCTGATGCGCTGGAAAAATGGCGCTTTGATGGCGAAGCCTTTTTTGGGGATGTATTTTCCGTCGATTGGGATTTTTGATATGAATGGAGACGGGATACCCGATATCGGCCTGGTAACGAGCTTGCCAGCCACCCCGATAGGGACTGTTGCTTATTATGTAGTAGGGACAGATGTCTTTTTAAGCCACGGCACTTATGGAAACGTAGTGGTGAACCCTACCCTGATAAAAACATTTACCGATCCGAAAAATTACTATTTCCCCTTGCCAACTACAGAATTGTTGCTTAATAAAAATTTAAAGCAAAACCCGGGCTGGTAAAAGTAACTAAAGCATAAATTGAAAAACATGAAAAGAAGAGATATTTTAAAAAAAGCAGGCATACTGGCGGCCGCCGGCTTAATAACTAAAGGCACTAGTGCTGTTGCCAGGGAAGAAAATGTAAAGAATAAGCTTGCATTAAAAATTGCACATATAACAGATGTTCATATCCGGCCTGATCTTGATGCGCCCGAAAAATTCAAAAAATGCCTGGAAGTAATTAAAAACGAAAAGGTTGATTTTTTTCTTAACGGAGGCGATTCCATTTTTGATGCTTCGTATGACACTGTAAAGAAGGATAGGGTTACTGAATTATGGAATTTATGGGATGATTGTATCAAAGGAATAAAAGATTACGAAGTGCACAGCTGTATCGGGAATCATGATCCATGGTGGGCCGCCCCTGATAAATCAGACGAAATGTATGGCAAGGATTACGTGGTAAAACGCCTGGGCATCCCAAACCGATATTATAGTTTTAATAAATCGGGATGGCATTTTATTATTTTAGATGGTAACAATCCATCTATTACTTTAGATGATAAGCAATTCGACTGGTTAAAGAATGAACTTGAAAGATTACCCGCAAATCAACCTGTTTTGATGATGTCACATTACCCCATACTGGGTGTAACTCCATTTTGGGAAGGGGGCATGCATTCGGATTATAAAAAGCTGAAAACTTTATTTTATCAACATAGGGATAAAGTAAAAGTTTGTTTAAGCGGCCACAATCATTTGCTGGACACCGCTTCTTATAATGGCACTCAATATTTTTGCAATGGCGCAATGAGTGGTTATTGGTGGGGTAAGGGTGATGAGAAATCTGCCGGCGACGGATATTATGAAGAAACGCCACCGGGTTATGCCATTCTTGAATTATACCAGGATGGCAGCGTTAAAAATGTATATAAGCCGCATGCGTTTTAAATAATGATGTAAATTCTTCATAGTGAAAAAAGCCTTATGAATAAAAACATAAGGCTTTTTCATGATTTCTGATAACCCGAAGGAATTGTTTTTATATTTAGTATTACTAAACAATTATTATTGGCTTAATTTTTTTTAGCCACTTATAGTATTGTGTGTGGGTTTTTGAAGAAATAATTTATAAAAAAGTTTAGTATTTGTTTACTTTTGTTTAAAAAACTTTTATATTTGTTAAGTGCAATTTGCTGGTCATGGATTGCTTTATCAACAGGTAAAGTAAAATTCGGCCTGATAAAGTTGAAAGTGTAATTGAATATGAGCTTGGTTAATTTGGTTGAGTAGGAGTCGCAGCAATGCGGCTCTTTTTTGAAACCTTATTGATCCGGGTATAAACAAATAATAAACAGCATAATTATCAATGAACAAATTTGATATGCGAAAGATCATCACTGTATTTTTACTTTTTTATTCATTTTCATTGGCGGTTTTCGCACAGCCATCTTATACGCCTTCTAAAGGGAATCTCAAAAACCGTAAATGGTTTGAGAATACGCGGTTAGGATTGTTCATTCATTTTGGCGTTTATACTCAATTAGATGACCCGGATGAAGCCTGGGCTATGCGGAAATATACCGTTCCCCAATATGAAAAATTTGCTGGTGATTTTGACGCCAAAAATTTTAATGCTAAAGAATGGGTATCCACCGCCAAACAGCTTGGATTCAAATACATTACTGTAACAACTAAACACCACGATGGCTTTTGCCTGTTCGATTCAAAATATACTGATTGGACGATTATGCATCACGGCAAATACCACCACGATATAATAAAAGACCTTGCAAATGAATGTCATAAACAGGGAATAAAGCTTTGGTTATATTATTCACTACTCGACTGGCATCACCCTGATTTTGTATTTCGTAAAGATGAAGGCGGTACCTATACACATCAAACACCTAATTTAAACAGGGATGAAAAAAAATATATTCAATACATGGAAAATCAGCTCACGGAGTTGCTGACTAATTACGGAACTGTTGCGGGAATTTGGTTTGACGGATATTGGTCAAAAGATACCGGCCGGTACCCGTTCCGGGAGATTTATGGCAAGATCCATCAACTGCAACCATCGTGCATGATCATTAATAATCACGACATGTTTTATATTCCGGGTGAGGATGCCATGGTATATGCTTTATATGATCCCTTTCCGCAGGCCGCTTACGACAGCGATCCCCGTTTAAAACAAATGCCGCTTCAAGCCATGGATATGAGCAGTAATAAATGGGGGTATTACTCTAAACAAATATATAAACCGGTAGATACCCTCATTTCCAATATAAAGAAAGTTGAAAAACAACATGCAACCTTTGTGTTAAACACAGGGCCATTACCTAACGGAAGAATAGATCCTCATTTTATAGATTCAATGAGAAAAGTAAATAGATTGCTGATTAAAAATGAGTGAAATGCCTGGGTTGGTTAACTTAAAGGCTGTAGCAATGCGGCTCTTTTTTAAAGATGCTTAAAAAGCACTGGTTAATTTAGCGGGAGCTCGATATAAAGGTTCGTAATATAGTGGTTGATTATCAGTCACTTACGGTTGTTTGATTTTTGATATAACTCAAGTGTCTGATAATCAGCATGTTTCACTCTGTTCCGGGTGTTCCGCTTGTGAAAATGGAACACTTATTCAAGTGTCTGATAATCAGTATGTTTCACAACGTTCCGGGTGTTCCGTGTGCAAAAATGGAACGCATGAAACGCTTTGGCGGGGTAGATACACAAACTTGCGCTTCGCCTCAACGCTGTTGGAGAAGGTTTTTTGGGTTAGATGACCGTTTGCTTATGTCGAACTTACATTAATTTAAGGATCGTAGTAATATGGCTTTTTTATAAAACAATTAAAAATATAAGAACTACCTCAATAAATAAAAATAATGAATAATATTTCAACAAAATCCTTTTCAGCAAACGGAATAACTTACACCCCATCTGCAAAACCCATAGTTGTTATCTGTATGGATGGTTCGGCAGATGAATACCTTGACACCACTATGGCTCATGACCGGATGCCGAATCTTAAAAAAATGGCAGTACAGGGTTACAGGGGCATGGTGCGGGGTGCCTTGCCATCATTTACCAACGTAAACAACTCATCAATAGTAACCGGGGTAAGTCCGGCGGTTCATGGTATTTGCGGCAATTTTTTTTATGATGCTGAAAAAGATCAGGAAGTAATGATGAACTCGTCAGAATATCTCAGGGCCGATACATTGCTGGCAGCCGCGGCTAATGCCGGGCGTAAAGTAGCCGTAGTAACTGCCAAAGAAAAATTGCGCGATATCCTTTCACACAAATTGAACGGCATTGCTTTCTCTGCCGAAAAAGCAGACCAGGCAAAGTTGGATACCCACGGTATTGAAAATGCGGAAGCGGTTATTGGGCATAAAAACCCAGCTATTTATAGCGCTGATGCCAGCCTGTTTGTTTTGCGGGCCGGTGTTGCATTAATTGAAAAAGGGATGGCTGATTTTTTATATCTTTCATTAACTGATTATATGCAGCATACCTATGCGCCTGACACGGAAGAATCATTGGCATTTTATGAAGCCCAGGATGTGGAATTAGGAAAAATGCTTGAGCTGGGCGCCATTATAGGCGCCACCGCTGATCACGGTATGAATGCTAAGGTAAAAGCGGATGGAACACCGAATGTGTTATTTATTGAAACCATGCTCACAGAAAAATTTGGTGCAGGTTTCAGGGTTATTTGCCCTATTACCGATCCTTATGTAAAGCACCACGGCGCGCTGGGCTCATATGTAATAGTTTATGTGGATGATACTTCAAATATCAACGGGGTAAAAAACTGGCTGGCCCTGCAGCCTGGTATTACAGAAGTGTATGATAAAGAAACGGGCTGCCGGATCCTGGAACAACCTGCAGACCGTACCGGCGATTTGTTCGTACTGTCTGCCCGCGATGTTGTGGTAGGAAAGACAGCGGCGCACCATGATCTGAAAGCCCTTGACGGAACCCTGCGCTCACATGGGGGAAGATATGAAGAAATGGTGCCTTTGGTGCTATCGCACCCGTTAAATGCAGCTTACAAAATGAAAACACAGGGCGATCCGCGCAATTTTGATGTATTTGATTTTGCAGTTAATGGCACCAATTGATCTGGATCTGATATGGTTTTAAAATGCAGTGTACCTGCATTCAATTTTAAGAAGA
>JAQBOS010000640.1 GCA_028287925.1 Mucilaginibacter sp.
TTACGCTCTTTTATCTATAAACTTTATGGCCTTCCTGCTCGCCTCACTAAACTGGATCTTCTGAATTTCTTCAACAGTCACATATTTAATATGCGGACTAACGCGCAACCTGGCCTGTAAATAAGCCCGGATCCGGTGGTCACATTCTTCAGTATCATCAGCCGGGACAAGGTAAAGCGATACCTGATCCATACCAATATCATTAGAGTACACTTCAATCACAAAATCAAGAATCTCTTCACGTTCATTCAGCAAATCAAACAAAGCAGGCGGATATAACGTTGTCCCCTTAAATTTTATCATCTGTTTTTTGCGGCCCATTATGGATGATAAGCGCAAACTGGTACGGCCGCAGGCGCAGGGTTCATCAAAATACATACATATGTCACCCGTTTTGTAGCGCAATAATGGCATTCCTTCAACGCCTAAGGTAGTAATGGTTACCTCGCCTGGTGTACCAGGTTCAACCTGCCGGTCGTTTTCATCCAGCAGCTCCACTATAACCAATTCTGGCTGATAATGGCCGCCTTTACCTTCGCCGCATTCTGTAAATGCGGTTTGCATTTCGGTTGAGGCGTAGGTTGAGTAAAGTTGAATGTCCCAGCTTTCGGTTATTTTTTTGCCGAGGATATTTAATGAAAAATCGTTATTTCGGATATTTTCGCCAATACAGATGGCCTTTTTAACTGAGGTATTGTTTATATCGATGCCGGTGTCTTTAGCAAATTGAATGAGCTTTAGAATAAAAGATGGTACAGCGACAATTGCGGTCGGCTTTAAACGCCTGATAGTTTCCCATTGTAATGCGGGTACCCCCGGACCTAAACGGATTATCCCCGCACCAATCCTGCGGATGCCAAGGTAATAAGCTATCCCCGCCATAAACTGCCTGTCGAGCGTAAGCATCAGTTGGTAAGTGTCATCAGCCGAGCCATCGGCACATAAAAAAGAATTATACTCGTTATACGCCAGTCGATCCAGGTCTTTTTCAGTAAGCGCAATAGTTACCGGGCGACCTAAAGTGCCAGATGTTGAGGTATATTCGATAACTTTATTTCGCGGTACGCATAAAAAATCATCATTGCGTTGTTGCAGATCGTCTTTTACTGTTGGAGGGATTAAAGACAAGTCTGCAATTGTTTTTATATCGGCAATATTTATTCGATGCTTTGCGAACAGGTCTTTATAAAAAGGGGAATTTTCGGCAATGTATGTCAATAGCTCCTGCAGTTTTTGTTCCTGCATTATCGTCGTCTCCTGTGCCTGTTGATAGCTTTTCTCCGTAGGTATCATGCACCAAATCTAACAAAAATGTGAGATTTGGGCGAATACAATTAACCCGTACAAATTGCGTATCAAACAACCGTCCGGTATATTTGTAACGTATATCAGTTATGTTTAAACAATCAGCACTACTTATAGGATTACTAAGCGTGTCAATATTTGCTAAAGCTCAACCGGTTAAATATAAAGACATTGTTTTTACCGGTGTGACCAAAACAAAAGACCTGAGCTATTCGCCGAATGATCCATCCAAAGAAAAGAAAGCCCACGGGTTTGATCTTTATCAGCCAACCGGCGATCAGTCAACCGGCAGGCCATTAATTATCTGGATGCATGGCGGCGGTTTTAAATTCGGCACAAAAGAAGCTAAGGGAATTGAGTTATGGAGTAAAACCTTTGCGCAGCGTGGATATGTTTGCGCAGCTATTAACTATACGCTCAGTAAAAAGTTTCCGGTATTTAATTTTGATGAATTAAAACGAAGTGCCTATTATGCCGTACTGGATGCTAAACAGGCGGTTGCTTATTTTAAAGAACACGCCAAAGAATATAACATTGATCCTGATAAAATTATCCTTGCCGGTAACTCAGCAGGCGGCATGATTGCGCTGGATGCTGCTTATGGTACAAATACTGAACTGGCAAAATTTGCAGGTGTAACAGACGCAAATTCTGATAATAATAAGCTGTTAAAAGTTGCCGGAGTAATTAATTTATGGGGTGGGATCTTTGATTTAAGCTGGTTGAAAAATGCAAAAGTGCCCATTGTAAATATTTATGGCAGCAAAGATAGTTTGGTACCACCAACACACAAAGATACGTCTTTGTATGGCGGAGCAGAAATACATGCCGAAGCAAATAAATTAGGTATCCCCACCAGCGTAAAGGTGTTTGAAGGCTACTCGCATGAGTTACAAAAACATTTTAACCCAATCTTCCAGGGAGGCAAAGACACACAACAGCGCTGGCTTGAAGCCGGGCAGTTTGCTGCTGATTTTATGTATAAGCAGTTATACCCAAAGTAATCAATTACTTATTAAAACTTAATGTTAACTTTAATGTTATCAAAAAACAGTTAACAAATAACCGCTAACCCATGAAGTATTTGAAAGTTCTTTTAGTAGCAGCGTTTTTAACTCTTAGTTTGGAGTTTGCAAGTGCCGAACCTTTAACACCGGCAGTTGAATCAACGTTTTTACAGATCAGGAGACCACCGCCGCCACCGCCACATCCGCCATTACCATTTAGCAGGCGTCACCGCAGGCACAGGCGGCATCACAGGGTACATATCCGACTGCCAAAATTACCACCTCCGCCTCCGCATCCACCAGGGCCGCCACGTCCATAATTAAAAATAGTAAAGCCCTTCAATTTTGGTTGAAGGGCTTTTTATATTCTAGTGTCTTTGTGAGCGTAGCGTGGCAATCGTACGCCATGCATAACCGTCAATGCAGGTTTTACACCTTTCTATTCGCTCTATATAGCATGCCATTGCTTCGTGCCTCGCAATAACAAGAGGGTTTTATTATGCCAGATCTATCGTTGCTCCACCAGCACGTTTTTGGCGCTGGTATAGCTTTATCAATTGATATAAAACGCCAACTGTAAACAGGATAACCAATGTTAAAAGCCCCATCTGGATGATGGGAGAATTTGGCCCGTCGGCAATAGGACGGCTTATTGGCAGCCGGGTTAACGTTTCGACAACTGCCGGAATGAAGGAGAAAAATAAAGTTAACGACATCAGGAATACCT
>JAQBOS010000005.1 GCA_028287925.1 Mucilaginibacter sp.
CATGAAGAATTTATTAATAGTATTAGGGATCATTATTGTGATCTGTTTGGTTGGGTCATGCAGTTATAACGGCATGGTAACAAAAGACGAAGTTGTAAAGGCAAAATGGGGTAATGTACAATCGCAATACCAGCGCCGCAGCGACCTGATCCCTAACCTGGTTGCTACCGTAAAGGGTGCCGCCAATTTTGAAAAAAGCACACTGGTTGATGTTACCGAAGCCCGCGCAAAGGCAACCTCTATACAGGTTGACGCTTCAAAGCTGAACCCTGAAACTATTCAGAAATACCAAGCCGCACAGGGACAGTTAAGCCAGGCTTTGGGCCGCTTGTTGGTTGCATCGGAAAACTATCCAACCTTAAAATCAAACGAAAACTTTATAGGGCTGCAAACCCAACTGGAAGGCACAGAGAACCGGATAAACGTTGCCCGGCTTGATTTTAACAGCGCCGTACAGGATTATAACACGTCTATCCGTTCATTCCCGGCTGTTATAACTGCCAAACTATTCGGCTTTAACGAAAAAGGAAGCTTTACTGCCGAAGCCGGAGCAGATAAGGCGCCTAAAGTTGCTTTCTAATGATTTGGTGTAATCTTATTACTATACCGGTGTAATCATTCTCAAAAAATCAGTGTAATCATAAACAGTATGGCAGTATTTACCGACGAGGAGCAGCAACGCATCCGCACCGCAATTGAAAATGCCGAGAAGCATACTTCGGGGCAGATCCGCGTTTGTATTGAGAAAACCTGCAGTGAAGATGTGCTCGACCGTGCCGCCAAATACTTTCATCAGCTGGATATGCACAAAACCAAGCTGCGTAATGGTGTGCTTATTTATGTGGCCACTGTGGACCGTAAGTTTGCCATTATTGGCGATGCCGGGATAAACAAAGTGGTGCCTGCTAACTTTTGGGACGATACCAAAGAGAAGATGCTGGAGAATTTTAAATACGGCAACCTGGTCGACGGCATTGTTACCGGGCTTGAAATATCAGGCGAGCATCTGCAAAAATTCTTTCCGCACCTGGCCGGCAGCAACAATGAACTATCAGACGATGTAGCCTTTATGGATGGCGAATAAACATAAACCCATGTTAAAAAAACTCATTTTATTTATTAACCTGCTGCTGATTGGCTTTGTGGCCTTTGGGCAGGAGCTGCCGGCAAAATCAACCACATTGGTTACCGACTATACCCAAACGCTTACTGACGAGCAAAGGGGCCTTCTGGAAGCCAAGCTGGCACAGTTTAATGATTCTACATCAACCCAGATTGCCATTGTTATAATTAAATCGGTTGGTGCTTATGATATTAATGAGTTTGGTCAGAAACTTGGCCGCGCCTGGGGCATTGGCGAAAAAGGCAAAAATAACGGCATCCTGGTGCTGGTGGCAATAGGCGACCGTAAGGTGGCTATTGCCACCGGATATGGCGCCGAAGGCGCTGTACCGGATATTACAACGCACCAAATAATTGAAAACGATATTACCCCGCGCTTTAAGCAAGGCGATTATTATGGCGGCCTTGATGACGGCACCTCCAAGCTGATGCAATACATGAAGGGCGAGTATAAGGCGAGTAAAAAACCTAAACAAACCAGTGATGGCGGCAGCCCGATTGGATTTATTGTAATTATTGTGGTAGTGATCCTCATTATCGTATTCAGCAGGCGCGGTGGTGGCGGCGGGCACATTATTGGTGGCCGTGGCGGTGCAAGTCCGTTCTGGTGGTTCCTTGGTGGCGCTATGCTTGGCCGTGGAAGCGGCGGCTGGGGTGGTTTCTCTGACGGTGGCGGTGGCTTTGGCGGCGGTTCATCAGGCGGCGACAGCGGCGGTGGTTTCGGAGGATTTGGCGGCGGTGATTTCGGCGGCGGCGGATCAAGCGGGAGTTGGTAGGGAGGAAGTTCATGGTTGATAGTTCATGGATCATGGTAGCTGCGGTAGCGGAAGGGTTCATGGATCATGGCAGCTGCACTTTTCCTTCGGCTATCAACCATGAACTAATCATGATACCCTTTCCGGCTATGAACCATCAACCATGAACTAATCGCAATTCCCTTTCCGGCTATGAACTATGAACCATCAACTATGAACTTTCTTGTTGCTTTTCTGATTTTTAGGCGTAATTTAGATGAACTGAATCACTCCTAAAAAATTATCACAATGGCAGAAATTGCACAAACTTTTCTTAAAGGTTTTGTTCGCTTAAGTGGCTCTGTAGCCGAAGTAGCAAGTAAACTTGGTCCGCTGGCAGATCTTGAAGGTACCTGGCACGGTTCTGATGGCTGGAACATGATAGCTGTTCCGTCACAAAATAGCGGCAGACCTTCTTTTACACTACTGGTTCAAAATTATTACGAAACCATAACTTTTACGGCAATTGGCGCCCCGGTACCAAACAGGGGTGGCGCTACTGAGCAATTTATTACCGGCCTTACGTATGAGCTTACCGTAATTGATAAACTGACCCAGGGCGTGCTGCATGTTGAAAATGGCATGTGGCTTAATATGGCCGATGTACAGGCGCAACCCGATGGCCCGGTAAAAGCGGCGGCGCCTGCGCCGTTTACCATAGCAAGGATGTCAAGCATCCCGCATGGCGATGCGCTTATGGCGCTTGGTAATGCAACAACACCGGGTGGTAAATTTGCCATACCTGATATGAATGCGCTTCCTGTTGATATGGGAAGGCCTGACCTGGGATACCTGGATGCCTATAAAATTATCCAGCAATTTCCGCAGTTTAGCGCACGGAACCCCAACTTAATGCTGCAGAAGGCAATAGCAAACCAAACCATTGGTAAGGTAACCACCATTCATGTTGATACGCAAAACCAGGGTGGCAATATCTCAAACATTCCGTTTATTCATGAACATGTAAATGCATCGCGGTTTATGTCGACTTTCTGGATAGAGGATGTAACCATGGATGGGATTAATTTTAAACAGCTGCAATACTCGCAACAGGCCGATCTTGATTTCCTGCCTAAATTTGGGATCCCAGGCTTAATTATGTGGCCGCATGTAAATGTGAATACATTGAGGAAGCAGTAGTAGTTCATGGTTGATGGTTCATAGTGCATAGATCAATAGCAAAGTAAAATGCAGTTGCTATTGATCTATCAACTATGCTAATTGCAGCGGCCATGAACTATGAACCATCAACTATGAACCAATAGCTATGAACTAAAAGGGCTATTTCTTACATTCGCCCCGTTCTACTATGAACTATGAACTATGAACCACCAACTAATTTGGAAAAAACTTTCATCCCACTATCTCCATAAAGGCCCATGGGCCACACTGCGTTCTGATAGGTGCGAAATGCCCGACGGCCGTATTGTTGAAGATTATTATGTTTTAGAATATTCCAACTGGGTAAATGCTGTTGCCCTTACCGACGACAACAAGATCTTAATGGTACACCAGTACCGCCACGCCGCCGGCATTGTTTCGCTCGAAATTCCGGGTGGGGTAATTGAAGAGGGAGAATCTGCCGTGGTCGCCTTACGCCGTGAATTACTGGAAGAAACCGGTTACCAATTTGATGATTTTGAGCTGTTGTGCACCGTATATGCCAATCCTTCAACCGCCAACAACCAAACATCATGCTACCTGGCCCGTGGCGGTAAAAAAGTGCAGGACCAGCAATTTGACGAACACGAAGACCTCATTGTTGAAACCTTTACCATTGATGAAGTTAAGCAGCTGCTGGCCGATAATAAAATAGCCCAGGCACTGCATTGTACCGGGCTGTTCTATGCGCTGGCGAAGCTGAAAGGGTGAAGCTAAAAGCGTAAAGCAAAAAGACCAAAGCTTAAAAAAGCACTCTGCTTTCACATCTTTCTTTCTGTGTGAAGCTGAAAGCGTAAAGCAAAAAGACCAAAGCTCAAAAAGCTTTCTGCTTTGGTCTTTTGCTTTCACCTCTCTCCTACGGTGTTCTTACAACCGTTAGCTTTCGGATACAATTATTATCCTGGTCGGCAACGTAAATATTTCCCGATGCGTCAACGGTTAGTGCCTGCGGGTTGTTGAACAAGGCTGCTGTACCCGCACCGTTTACAAATCCGGGGGTATTTAAGCTTCCTGCTAAAATATACAGTACGTTGGCGGTAGTGCATTCCATTATGCGGCCACCCTCATCAGCTATGTAAATATTGCCCTGTGTATCAAGCGCTATGCCTGCCGGGTAATTGATCAGATCGGTTTGTGTTGGTCCGCCGGCTATGGTTGTTACCACGCCTGCCGAAGTAATTTTGCGGATGGCAGAGTTTCCCTGGTCAGCCACATAAACGTTGCCTGCGGCATCTACAGCCACACCATTCGGGTTATCAAATGCTGCTGCTGCGCCGGTAGCATTTATATAGCCCCCCGTTTTAAAGCCGGCAAGGGTGGTTACCACACCTGCCGAAGTAATTTTGCGGATAACGTTATTGCTATGGTCAGCCACATAGATGGTTCCTGATGCATCAATAGCAATGCCTGCAGGGTTGTTAAACTCGCTTGATGTACCCGTGCCGTTTATATACCCGGCAGTTCCGTTACCTGCAAAAGTGCTTACCACACCTGCCGCGGTGATCTTACGGATAACATTGTTCCCAAAATCAGCTATAAAAACATTTCCCTGTCCGTCAACCGCTATCCCGTTAGGGCCATAAAATTCGGCGTTTAAGGCACTGCCTTCACTATAGCCAAGCGTTCCGTTGCCTGCAAGGGTGCTTGCCAAGCCTGCGGCGGTAACAGTGCGGATGCGGTTATTGTAGGAATCAGACAAATAAATTTTACCGGATCCGTCAACAGTAATCCCCTGCGGGTTATTGAATAGGGCGCTTATTCCGGAGGCATCAGCATAACCGGCTGTTCCGTTGCCTGCCAGCGTGCTTACTGCGGTTACAATGCCGCTAAGGCCTGTGCTTGTGGTAAACTGTACAACGCTGCCATATGCCGTACCGTTACTGTTGCTGGCGTAAGCCCTTAGATAGTAAGTAGTGCCGACAGTTAAACCCGACAGGTTACTCGTAAATATAATGGGGAGTGTGCCGCTGGTGCTTAGCGTTTCAGTGGTTTTGCTGTCGGTTATTGTAGGTGTTTTATTGGTTGCGCTGTAGCACACACCGTTTGCAGTTAGCGCGCTGCCGCCTTCGTCAGTAATAGTGCCGCCGCTTTGTGCCGTTGTTGATGTCAGGTTGATGATGAGCCCGGCTGTGGTAATAGTTGGTGCAGCTCCTGGTGTGGTGGTGGTATCGCTCTTTTTACAGCTGTTAGCTAAAAATGAAAAAGATAAAAATAATGCAGGCAAAAAAAGTTTGCGGAAATAGGGGATTTTCATGCAATAAATAGATAAGGATGTAAAGTTTAATTCATGCAGCTTTCGCTAATTGTTTTATTAATCAACTGCAATTATATCATTCATATTATAAATGGGGAAAAATTTAACAAATATTAACAAGAAGATTAGGCCTAAATCGTCATACTGGTTGCAAAATTTATGAAACGCTACAAATGAGGCGGGTGTCACCAAGGGCGACGTGCGCAGAGGCCTATCCGCGTGCTAAGTATGGTGCAGAGGCCTTTGCCCGCGTCGTGGTTCGACAGGCTGCCAATGACATCCACCCCGAGTTAAATATAACTTGTCCATGGAATAACAAGCATGCCATCCATCTTTGAACATACAGCTCATTTTTATAAAACTACCCTGCATTCTTATTGTTGTACACATACCCTCTAAAATATAAATATCATGAAATTATTATCCTTGTTTTTTGGCCTGCTGTTTTCCTTGTCCGCATTCGCACAAAAACAAACACCACTGCCTCATGGAACGGTTTATGGCACAAAGCCTGATACCGGCGCTATGCTGGATGCTGCAAAGCTGGAAGCTTTTATGGGTAAAAAAACGCGCATCAGCACAACAGTTAAGGGGCAGGTAATAAATGTTATCAAACAAAAGGGCGGGTGGTTTACCCTTGACGCAGGCAATGGAAAAGTTATAGCGGCCCATTTTAAAATTTATAACATTACCATCCCTGCCGCATTAAAAGGTAAATATATAGTTGCCGAAGGCGTAGCCGAAAAGCAATTTATTGCCGATGACCTGCAGCACTTTGCAGGCGATACCACATCCGGGAAAAAGCAGCACGCTGTTAAAACGAATCCTAAACGCAGACTTACCTTTGAGGTAAAGGGGCTGATGGTGGAATAAGGGAGGGGAAAGGTAAAAGGCGAAAGCTGAAAGGAGAAAGGTAAAAGGTTTTTAAGAAATGACTAAATCAATAGGCGGTTTAACCGGCATGTCATACAGATTTATTTCTCTATGACATGCTTATTAAAGTACCCCAGGTGTTTACCGTTAGTTAAACTTCGAATCCCGGGTTAATACCGAAGGTTCAAGGTACAGATCATGTACAAAAAGTGCTTTTACCTTTTCGTTAACTTCAGTACGGTTTACGGTTGATGCATTGCGGCGACAGTTCCGGTAATGTTCCCGGGCAATTTTCTCGGCAAGGTCGCCCAATGTTTTTACGGGCATTTCTTTACCAAACTTGCCGGCCAGTATTAAGCCTGCAGCAGCTATTATAAGGCCGACACCACTTATCGCCGGGTAAAAGAACAAGCCTATGATTGACACCCCCAGGATCAGTGAAAATGCAAATACTACAGACCCTTTTGGTTTTAACAGGTTCATTTTAAAGCCCATTTCCTTTTCAATTTCAGCAATAACCTGTAAGCGGGTATCGCGCGGGAAAATGTCAGACAAGCGGGTTTGCGGCTTTATCAGTTCCTTATCGGCAGTAATTGTGGCGTTAATAGCATTCCTGAGTTTGTAAAACGCCTGCTGCGTGGTGCAGCCATCCCCGTTTTTATGCTTCACCTTTTCAACTATGGTATCGCAAAGGCTGCCAAATGTTTTAACCTCCCTGAGGTCTTCATTAACAAGCCTGATATCAAATGAATTCTGGATCTTCCTCAGCACATCATCCATATCTTCCGGATCAACATTGTTTAAATTGAAGACCGGGTTGTTATTTTTAGAGTTAACTTTCAAAACTAATTCACTAAATGAAACCATAGCTTACCGGCGCCAAAACAACACCGGCAAACTTTAACTGAATAGCTTAAGATCCTGCTATCTGCTTAAGTACATTGATTTTTCTTTATACAGATGCCTGAAGTAGGGGTCCTGCAGGTTTGGTATAAAACGGATAGCCTCGCCGGTCGATTTCATTTCGGGGCCAAGCTCCTTGTTTACTTCCGGGAATTTATCAAAGGAGAACACAGGTTCTTTTATGGCATAACCCCATAATTTGCGTTCTATCGTAAAGTCTTTTAATTTATTTACACCCAGCATCACTTTGGCGGCAATGTTTATGTAAGGCACATCATATGCTTTTGCAATAAACGGCACCGTACGTGATGCCCGCGGGTTTGCCTCTATCACATAAACCTTGTCGTTTTTAACGGCAAACTGGATGTTAAGCAAGCCTATTACGTTAAGGGCATTTGCTATTTTAACAGTGTATTCTTCTATCTGGGCAATTACATTATCCGAGAGGTCGAACGGTGGCAACACAGCAAATGAATCGCCTGAGTGGATGCCCGCAGGCTCTATGTGCTCCATAATGCCCACAATGTGCACATCATCACCATCGCTTATCGAGTCAGACTCGGCTTCAGCAGCGCGGTCAAGGAAATGATCGATCAGTACACGGTTGCCGGGTAAATTCTTTAATAAACCTACTACCGCTTTTTCAAGGTCTTCATCATTAATAACAATGCTCATCCCCTGCCCGCCTAATACATAGCTTGGGCGAACCAGTACCGGGTAACCCACTTCATGTGCAACTTCAATGGCCTCTTCAGCGCTTTCAGCAACACCGTATTTAGGGTATGGAATATCAAGCTCTTTTAAAAGGTCGCTGAAACGGCCGCGGTCTTCGGCAATATCCATATTATTAAATGATGTACCTATAATCCTGATGCCATGCTCGTGCATTTTTTCAGCCATTTTTAAAGCTGTTTGTCCGCCAAGCTGAACAATTACGCCGTATGGTTTTTCCAGTTCGATGATCTCGCGCACATGCTCCCAATAAACCGGCTCAAAATATAGCTTGTCGGCCATATTAAAGTCGGTGCTTACGGTTTCAGGATTACAGTTGATCATGATCGCTTCGAAGCCTGATTCTTTTGCGGCAAGCAAGCCATGCACGCAGCTGTAATCAAACTCAATACCCTGGCCTATGCGGTTAGGGCCCGAACCTAATACAATTATCTTTTTCTTATCTGATACGATGGATTCGTTTTCACCCTCGTAGGTTGAGTAGTAGTATGGTGTTTTTGCGGGGAACTCAGCCGCGCAGGTATCCACCATTTTGTAAACCCGGTGCATGCCCAATGCTTTGCGGCGCTGGTAAACATCTTCCTCGGTTACGTTACCCAATATATAGGCTATCTGGGTATCTGAAAATCCTTTTTGTTTTAGGGTGAAGAGGAACTCTTCGGGGATATTATTTAATGAGTAGCGGCGAAGCTCGTTCTCCAGGTTTACCACATCCGCTATCTGATTTAAAAACCAGCGGTCAATTTTAGTAGCTTTTCTTACTGATTCAATCGGCACACCCAAGCTTAAAGCATCATAAATGTGGAACAGCCTGTCCCAGCTTGGATGCTCCAGGCTGTGCATGATCTCTTCCAGGTTGCGGCTCTGCCTGCCGTCAGCACCAAGACCGGCACGGCCGATCTCCAGACTCTGGCAGGCTTTCTGTAAAGCCTCAATAAAGCTGCGGCCTATGCCCATTACCTCACCAACAGATTTCATCTGCAGACCAAGCTCGCGGTTAGCGCCTTTAAATTTATCAAAGTTCCAGCGGGGGATCTTTACAATCACGTAATCAAGCGTTGGCTCAAAATAAGCCGATGTTGTTTTGGTGATCTGGTTTTCTATTTCATCAAGGTTGTAACCTATGGCCAGCTTTGCAGCTATTTTAGCGATAGGGTAACCTGTAGCTTTTGATGCAAGGGCAGATGAACGCGATACACGCGGGTTAATTTCTATGGCGATGATGGCTTCGTCTGCCGGGTTTACCGAGAACTGTACGTTACAGCCGCCGGCAAAATTACCAATGGCGCGCATCATGCGGATAGCCTGGTTGCGCATATCCTGGTAGCAGCGGTCGCTCAGGGTCATTGCCGGGGCAACGGTAATTGAGTCGCCGGTATGGATGCCCATCGGGTCGAAGTTTTCGATAGAGCAGATGATGATCACGTTATCGTTGTTATCGCGCAGCAGTTCCAGCTCATATTCCTTCCAGCCCAAAACAGCCTGCTCCACCAATACCTCGTGCGTTGGCGATGCCTGTAAACCGCGACTTAAAGCGGCATCAAAATCTTCTTTTTT
>JAQBOS010000011.1 GCA_028287925.1 Mucilaginibacter sp.
AAAACAGGTATAGGCTTTTCTTCTCCGTTTTTTGCACCGGTTAAACCAATTATCCAAAGAAGAATAAATAACGCGTTTACAAAAACAACAACATTAAAAGATGAGAATATGCCTTTTAACAATCCCATTCTATCTAAAAATAAAAGTAATCCATACCTTATTGTGATATAAGTAATGTATAAAAGAAGGGTTTGCCTTAATTGAAAACTGCTTAAGCTTGTTTTCTCGGTTTGATGATATCCAAAATAAGATACCGACCACCCTAAAACAAAAAAATAACTGCACAATCCCGCTGTTTTCCCATCATCCTGTACACCGAAAATTTCATTTCCTCTCATAAATTTCTGTCGATTTGATTTTAATAGTAAATTTATTTCCTTATAAACGCGCTGTTATACGAAGGCGTTAATGCTTTTGTTATCATATTTATGTAAAATATGCATTGAAGGGCAAAGGTCCGGCATAAACAAAGTATGGCTAAAGCCAGGCTTTATTTAGTGGTGAATGTAGGGCTAAACCGATGGCCTTTCAGATGATGCAGAATAGCTGCCACCCCATTTTCACTATTATAGCAAGGATAACCATCAGGTAAAAAACAAAGCTGATACAAACGAAAATTTATCATTTGGCAACAAATTTTAACCCGTGTAGTGGATATGTAGTGTTTAAATTTACCTTAGATAAACATAACTGTTTAAGTATTGTATTTAAAAACTTGTTAGTTAACCAATTTTTTTTGAGTTTTGTTAATTGGTTAATGCTATATTAAATATAACATTAACAGCCATTATTGCCAATGAGTGATTTTACTGAACTTTCTGATGACGACCTTCTTTTACTAATAAAGCAGGATAAGCTTAGTGCGTTTAAAGAGTTGTATAGCCGTTATTGGAAAAAACTTTACAGCGATGCTTATAAACGCTTAAAAAGCAAGGAGTTAGCAGAAGAAATTGTACAGGAAATATTTACCAACTTTTGGTTAAAAAGGCAATCGTTGCAAATAACTACTGTTTCGGGCTACATGCATTCGGCAATTGTTAACCGCGTAATTGATCAGTATCGTAAAGAACTGGTAAGGGCAAAATACAGGGAGGCTTTTAAAATTGTTCATTCGGAGGCTGATAATTCAACCGAGGATGCAATAATGTTGAAGGATCTGGTTTATTCTATTGAGGCGGAGGTAAGCCAATTGCCTGATAAATGCCGGTCGGTATATGAATTAAGCCGAAATGAACATAAAACCAATAAAGAAATAGCGCTGCACCTCGGCATCTCAGAAAAAACGGTTGAAAATCATTTAACTAACGCGCTGAGAAAGCTTCGGATCGGTTTAAGCCACTATCTTTTTATCGTCATCATTTTCATCGGTAGAATAATTTTTTAAAAATTATTTTATCCGGGCTTGGGGGATACGTTTCAGTTAAACGTTATGTATTATATAAACCCAATTATTTTCTTTTCATGGAAGGATCTAAACTAGCCGAACTGCTGGAAAAGTATATTAATGGCAATTGTACAGAAGCGGAAATAGCATTGGTTAAAGAATGGTACCACTCTTTTGAACAAGAGCATGACCATATTTCGGGTATAAGCTTGTTTGAAGAAAATAAGCTTAAAGAACGGATCTATAACCACATCCTCCATAACACAGGTGAAACTGAAGAGGAGGAAGAAGAGCTTCCTTTACGAAGATCTAATTGGCTGGTGAGCAGGTGGCCTGCCATTGCAAGTGCGGCCGCAATAATTGTAGCAATTGGAGCATTGGTACTGTATCAGCATAATCAAATAAGAACAATGCAAATGGCTGCTGACGATATATCGCAGCAGCAAATGGTGTCAATTACCAATAACTCCGATCAGATCTATAAAGCAAAACTTCCTGATAACAGCTTTGTTTGGCTAAACCCGCGTTCACAGTTAACATTTCCAAAAGTATTTGGTTCCAAATCAAGGGCTGTCTCTATATCGGGCGAATGTTTTTTTGAAGTAACCAAAAATCCAAAATGCCCTTTTATAATCAACAGCCGCTCCATCATCACAAAAGTTTGGGGTACCAGTTTTTTTGTTCGTGATAATGACCAAAGTAATACCGCAGAGGTTTCAGTGCTTACCGGCAAGGTTTCGGTAAGTATTAAAACCGCTCATAACAGCGACCAGCCTTCACTAAAGCTTGAAAAAGGCGAGGTGATGCTTTATCCGCATCAAAAAGCCATCTATTTAATCGATCAGCACATTTTAAAACCTGAAACTGTAGAAAATGATGCCACACTTCAGATCTGGAAACGTGTGAATCTATTTTTTGATAATAAACCTCTTGGAGAAATAATCCCGGTGCTTAACTCAACATTTCATGTCCATATAAAGGTAAGAAGCGAGAAATTAAATCATTATATCCTGAATGCTGATATGTCTGGTTTTAATTTACCCGACGTGTTGCAGGCATTGAAAAAATCCCTGAATGTAAATTATGAACTGGGAGACTACGAAACCGACATTGAATTAGAATAAACCAATTAGCTAACCTAATAAATAAGCGTATGAAAGAAAAACTGCAAACATAAACCTATAAAATCCAACCAACCTGGTGCATGGCATCAGCATAAAAAAACTTAGAAGTGTTACGAGCACTTCTAAGTCAAAGATCGGCCCCGCGTGGAGAACACCAAACTAATGGTGAAGGGGCTTTAATTGTCTCATTTTTAACAAAGAAACATAAACAAATATATGAAATTTCGTTTACGAAGCCCTATTCCCTGGTTTAAAATCATGAAGATTACATTTAGTCAGATCCTGATAGCCTTGATGTTAAGCGGCATAGCTTATTCAAGCCCTTTGAAGGCCCAGGACGTTCTAGACAAGACGGTAAATATGTCATTAAACAATGCTACGCTGCTGGACGCAGTAAACTATTTGCGGAAAAATAATAATGTAAAATTTATTTACAGTAAAAACGCTATTAATGTTTCGCAAAAGATCTCAGCAAATTTCACTAATCAATCCCTTAAAACCGTACTTGATCAGCTTTTTAAAAACAATGGCATTGATTACGAGGTATTGAAAAACAGGATAGTTCTTGGAAAGTCAACAGATCTTATCGTGTCTTCCAATTCAACCCCGGCTACGATTGACAAAGCTGATGGTATAAATAATGCTGCAATAACTATCCCTGTATCAGGTAAGGTTATTGATGAAAAAAGATTACCTATACCGGGTGCAACTGTTCTTGAAAAAGGCACTACCAATGGTGTTACCACAAATATTGATGGTTCATTTAAATTAAATGTAAGCAGCTCAAATTCTGTTTTGGTAGTGGCTTTTATTGGTTACACAAGCCAGGAAGTAGCGGCAAGCTCACAAATGCCAATTACCGTTACACTGGTTGAGGACGTTAAAGGAATTAACGAAGTGGTGGTAGTAGGTTACGGTACCCAAAAGAAAAGTGTTACAACAGGCTCTATTTCAGGAGTTACAGCAAAAGACTTTGCAAATCAATCGGTTGTAAATATCGCGCAAGTGTTGCAAGGCAGAACGTCCGGTTTAACCATTACTACAAATGACGGCCAGCCTGGCGACGGATCAACAGTTCGTGTACGGGGTATAACTACCTTTAATAACAATGATCCTTTATGGGTTGTTGATGGTGTTGTAGTTGATAATGGCGGGATCGGATATCTTAATCAACAGGATATCGAATCTATCGAAGTGTTAAAAGATGCGGCATCGCAAGCTATTTACGGTACCCGCGCAGCTGCCGGCGTTATTTTAGTTACCACCAAAAAGGGTAAATCAGGTAGAATGCAAATTAACTATTCCGGCTATTTTGGAACATCAGCCCCTGCACGGAAGCTGGATCTTTTAAATGCAACTGAATATGCTACTTTAAGAAATGAGTCGCTTGCTGCCGCGGGGAAACCTATTTTATTTACCAATCCGTCATCATTAGGTACTGGTACAGACTGGCAGTCATTAATATTTAATAATAGCGCTAAGGAGCAGGATCATGAATTAAGCATATCCGGAGGTAATGAAAAATCAACCTACTACACTTCTTTTGGATATTTAGATCAGAACGGCATTGTTGCTTCGCCTATTTCAAAATACAAAAGGATAAATTTCAGGACCAATGAAACTTACAAACCGTCCAAATGGGTAAATTTTGGAGAAAATATTGGTTATACTTATAATAAATCAATCGGTTTAGGTAATACTAACAGTGTATTTGGCGGCCCGCTAAGCTCAGCCATTAACCTTGACCCTACTACACCAGCTGTAGTAACTGATCCTACTGCTGCCTCGGCGCCTGTATATACTAATAATGCAAATGTAATCAGAAATGCGCAGGGGTATCCTTATGGGATCTCACCTTATGTGGGCCAGGAAATAACTAACCCGCTGGCATATATCCAGAAACAGTTAGGAAACTATAGCTGGGCGCATAACATAGTAGGTAATGCCTATGTTGAAGTTGCTCCGATACAAGGACTGTCCATAAAATCAACCGTGGGTACCAAAATGGCATTTTATGGTGATGAATCTTTTACGCCGCTTTATTACCTTAACGCGTCATCAGTAAGCTCACAAAACAATTACAACCGCGATCAAACACGTTTATTTAACTGGAATATTGAAAATACGGCTTCTTACACACGTAGTTTTAAAAAACATAATGTTAATGTGCTAATCGGTCAGGGTACGTATGTAGATGGTGCGAGTGTTCAATCCGGTGTTACGGAATTCGGTTTGCCTGTTACCAATTTTAAGGACGCTTCTTTAAATTTTAGCATTCCGGCGGTTCAAAGGATAGGGTATGGCAGCGAAAATGAAGCCCACCACATAAGTTCATTATTTGCCCGTTTAAATTATGACTATGATGAAAGATACATCATTCAGGGTGTAATCCGAAGAGACGGTTCATCACGTTTTGGCGGTAACAATAAGTATGGCACATTCCCTTCGGTTTCCTTAGGATGGGTACCAACAAAAGAAGCATTTTGGCCGCAGAATAATGTGGTTGATTTCCTGAAGTTTCGCGGCGGTTATGGCGTTGTAGGTAATGACGCGATTCCTGATAATGCATTCATTTCAACCATTGGCGGCGGAAGAAATTACAGCTTCGGAACAGGCGATACCTACATTAGTGGTTACAGCCCTAATGCACCAGCAAACCCGAACTTGAAATGGGAACAAACTTCACAAATAAACGTAGGTTTAGATGCGGTACTATTCCATGATTTCAATTTAACACTCGAGTGGTATAAGAAAAAAACAACCGGCATTCTTCAGAAGATCAGTTTGCCATATTATATAGGCGCTATCGACAATCCCTTTGCTAACGTTGGCGATATGGAAAATACAGGGGAGGAAAT
>JAQBOS010000053.1 GCA_028287925.1 Mucilaginibacter sp.
CTTTCCGTCCCATTCAACATTAACCGTTGAATTGCTTATTGCCGTAGGCGCATTGCTGCTCAGCGTTATTGACTTTATGCCGGGCATTTTAAGTGCTTCACTTTTAAACACTTCATAATTTTTGCCAAGATCCCCCTCCAACGAAACATAGACAAGGTTATCCCTGTTGAACCCAAGATTGATGGATTGGATGTAGTTAATCTGCCGCGAAACAATAACGGTACCTATTATTAATACCACCGAAAGCACAAACTGGAACACCACCAGGCCTTTACGAAACATTGTTGTACCTGAATCAAGCTTCAGTGTTCCTTTTAATACTTTAACCGGATTAAATGACGATAGGAACAGGGCAGGATAACTGCCCGAAACTATCCCGGTAATTAATGTAATTACCAGCAATTTTAACCAGAATGTAAGTTGGTTAAAGGGCAGCTCAATTTGTTTTTGGGTGATCTGGTTAAAAACGGGCAGTAAAGCGGTCAGCATTACCAGGGAAACCATTACCGCTATGCTGGTCAGTAATACCGATTCGCTGATAAATTGCTTGATCAGTACGCTTCGCAAGGCGCCTACAACTTTTCTGACGCCTATTTCTTTTGCCCTTTTCACTGAGCGTGCAGTAGTAAGGTTCATGAAGTTGATGCAGGCTATCAGCAGGATAAACAAGGCCACAATGCTAAATAAATGTACATAGCCGATCCGGCCGCCATCAATTTTTCCATTGGTGAAATTGCCATGCAGATAAACTTCGTCAAATCGTTGCAGCCCAAGCTCCTGGGTGAAAGTTCCCTTTTTCTCACCTTTATCCAGGTTCTCCAAAAAATGTGTGATCTTTTTATCAACCAGATCCGGATTGGCATCAGCCCGTAATTGTACATAAGTATAGGGCGTGTTATTACCCCATTCTTTTGCCCATTGGTTATCCTGTAAAAACGAGAACCAATTGATGAGGTAATCAAATTTTACAGATGAATTTGCACCAATATTTTCAAATACGGATGTAACCACAAAATCCTTTTGGTTATCAGAACGGATTGTTTTACCCACTGCCTGCCGGGGGCTGCCGAAAAAATCAACTGCCATTTTTTGTGATATGGCTATTCCCAAAGGGTTGCTTAAAGCAGTTTGCGTGTTGCCCTGGATTAAAGGGAAGCTGAACATTTTAAAGAAGTCCGCATCTGCCGATCCGCCTTTTATTTTTAAAACTTTATCCCCAACCTTAAAAGTATGCTGTTCATAAAACACGGCATTGGTTGCATGCGCTATTTCCGGGACCTGCCGCTTCATTTCGGCAGCCAAAACACCGGGTGTGTAATACTGGGTATTTACTTTATTATCATAATACTGGCGCTCAAATACCTGGTATAAGCTTGAACCGTTTTTATGAAATGCATCCACATCCTGCTCGTTTTGCACCCAAAGCAAAATAAGCAGACTGCAGGCCAAGCCAACCGAAAGGCCGGCCATATTTATAAACGTATGTGCCTTGTTCCTCACCAGGTTACGAAAGGCAACTTTTAAATAGTTTTTTATCATTGGTATTGATCATTAGTCATTGTGTCATTAGTCATTAGTCATTAGTCATTAGTCCGCCTGGCAATTCAGTTATTGATAGTTGAGCTTTACAAATGACCAATGACACAATGACCAATGATTATTCGGAACGCAAACTCTTCACCGGGTTCATCAAAGCGGCTTTGATGCTTTGAAAACTTACGGTAATTAATGTAATAACTATGGCCGCTACTCCGGCAGCAGCAAACACCAACCAGTTAATAGTTATATGGTAAGCGTAATTTTGCAGCCATGTGTTCATGGCATACCAGGCAACCGGGAAAGCCAGTAATGACGATATGAACACCAGTTTAATAAAATCCCCGGATAACAAACTTGCCAGTGCTCCCACACTTGCGCCCAATACTTTGCGGATTCCTATTTCTTTTGTTCTGCGCTCAGTGGTATATGCGGCGAGGCCGAATAATCCGAGGCACGAAATAATAACGGCCAGCCCGGCAAATATTCGTGACAACCTGCTTACCAGCATTTCGCTCAAAAACATCTGGTTAAACTCATCGTCCACAAATTTGTATGTAAAAGGATAGGATGGGTTATCCCTTTTTATTACCGCCTGTATTTTTGCCAATGCCTGTTCAGTGTTGATCTGTTTTTTTAAACGCACATACATTAAACCATCATCCCCGTAATCCGGCGTACAAAAAAATATAAGCGGATCAGATTTGCTGCCCAGCATGTCACCATATAAAAAATCCCGTACAACCCCAATAATGTGGTAATTACTATTACCCTCGCGTATCGTTTCACTAAGCACATTTTCAGTTTTCAACATTTTTGCCAGCGACTCAGTAATAATAATATTCATGCTATCTGTTGCAGGGTTGGTATTAAAACCTCTGCCTCGTATCACTTTTATATCACAAGTTTTGAGCAGTTCCGGACTTACCCCTCTGTGCGATATCAGCACTTTTGAATTGGGGTCTTTTCCGTCCCAGGTATAGTCATCATTATTTTGACCGCCATAAATGGTTTCATGATCAGCTAAAGCAGCATTTTCAACAATTCCCGTATTCAACAAATCCTGCTTTATTGCGTTAAAATTTTTGCCCATATCACCCTGTGACGGAATAACAATTAAATTATTCTTATTGTAACCAAGATCGCGGCTTTTCAAATGCCGGATCTGCTGATAAATGATCACCGTACTTATGATCAGTACAATAGAGATGGTAAACTGAAGCACAACAAGCCCTTTGCGGATAAAACCGGCACTGCCTTTTTTAAGCTGCAACCCCTTCAGCACAGAAATTGGGTTAAATGATGAGAGGTATAATGATGGATAACTGCCGGCCACCAATCCGCAAATAATAGTGATTGTGGCAAGCGCCGCCAGGTGCAAAGGGTTTGCCAACTCAAGAGCAAGTTCTTTTTGTGTGAGTGTGTTGAAAGCAGGCAATACAAGTGTAATAATTAATATTGCAGCTATCACGGCAAGCAGCGCCATCAACATGGCTTCGCCCATAAATTGCAGGATAAGCCTGTGTTTTCCGGAGCCGAGTACTTTACGTACTCCTACCTCTTTTGCCCGTTTTTCACTGCGGGCAGTGGCGAGGTTCATAAAATTAATGCACGCTAAAAAAAGTATTATCCATGCAATAATGGCAAACATGTGCACATACTGTATGCGGCCACCACCTGTTTGTTTCCCGTTTTCAAAGCTCCAGCGTAAATGCCAGTCGTTCATGCTAAATAAAGTACTGCTTAACTTATTGTCTGCCTCTTTCTTTGCGGCAAACCGGTATAATTGTCTTTTTACTGCATCAACATTGGCATTGCTGCTTAATTCAGCAAGCGTTATTATACTATTGCTCTGCCAGTAATTCAACCTTGGATTTTCCTTAAGGAATATATCAAAGGGTGCTATCCACTCAAACTGCAGGGTGGTATTTTGTGGAAAATCTTTTATGATACCGGTAACAATATAATCCTGCTTATTATCAACCTTAACTGTTCTGCCAACAACATTTTTTGTATTGCCGAAAAACTTCCTGGCCGTTTTTTCCGTGATCACGATTGAGTAGAGCTGCTTAAAAGCGCTTTTGGCATTACCCTGTAGAAAAGGCAACGTTAAAATATTGAATACAGAAGAATCTGCATAAACACCGCCGGCATACATTGCCTTGTCACCAATTCCGAACAGTGAGTTATTCAAATCATTGGTATACCGGCAAGTATTGGCAACACCTGGTATTTCGGCTTTCATTGCGGCAGCCAGCGGGCCGGGAGTGCTTTCGTAAGTTTTGTAATGCCCGTCAAAAATCCAGGTATTAAGAACCATGTATAACCTATCCTTCTTTACATTAACATTGTCATATTGCACCTCATTTTCTACCCACAAAAAAATAAGCCCGGTGCATACAATACCAATTGCCAACCCGAAAATATTAATGAGAGAAAAAGCTTTGTTCCTTACCAGGTTACGAAAAGCTACTTTTAGATAATTCTTTATCATTTTGTTTGGTCATTTTGTTTGGTCATTGGTCATTGGTCATTGGT
>JAQBOS010000400.1 GCA_028287925.1 Mucilaginibacter sp.
TTTTTTAAACAGGTGAATTAATGAGGAAGATATTTATAGTTGTTTTGGCAGTATGCCTGTTTTACAGCAGGCCATCATCGGCACAGGATCAATGGATAATTAAAGCTGATAAAATTGACCCGGCTAATTATTACGGGATCACGGTAGCCAACGGGATGATAGGGATAGTATCATCACCCGAACCTTTTAGGGTGAAAAATGTGGTTTTGGCTGGCGCTTATGATCTTTACGGGCGCGGACGGGTGAGCAATTTTCTTAATAGCTTTAACCTGCTTAACATGTACCTGGAAATTAACGGCAAACGGATTGGTGCAGGCAACATCAGCAATTTTAAGCAGGAGCTTGATATGGTGCATGCCGCCTTTACCACCACGTTTGATTATGGTGATGAAGCCTCCATAAAATACACCTATTATTCGTTGCGGCAATTGCCTTTTACGGTTTTAATGGATGTTTCAGTCATCGCCAAAAAACAAATAACCATTACCGCAGCCAGCGTAATGGAAGCGCCTGATGCTTTAAAAGATGTGCAGAATTATTACAACGAGATCGATCGTCCGCATGTAACCATAAGCCTGCTTACCTCAACCGCTAAAAGTCCGACCGGCAAATTACAGCTCTGCGCATCAAATACTTTTTTGTTTAACGAGGTTCACGGACAGGAACCAAGAGTGATCCATGAGATGTGGGATAATAATATGCACTTGATGAAATTCAGCAAAAGCTTAGCGGCGGGTGAGACTTATAAATATGCGCTGGCAGGCTCGTCCATTACCTCGGCACATAATGTTGATCCGCTGAATGAGGCAGAACGCCTTACCATGTTTGCCAAGCTGGAAGGTGTTAACCGCTTAATTCAATACCACAACAATGCATGGGATGAGCTATGGAAAAGCGATATTAAAATTGACGGCGATGCGCAGGCCCAGCAGGATGTACACAGCATGCTATACCACCTGTATTCATTTTCGCGGGCGGGCACCAGCTATTCGCCATCGCCGATGGGTTTATCAGGTTTAGGTTACAACGGGCATGTATTTTGGGATGCCGACCTGTGGATGTTCCCGGCTCTGCTGGTTTTACACCCGGAGATAGCGCATTCTTTGGTTGAATATCGTTTTGAACGCCTGACCGAAGCCAAAAGGAATGCTTTTGCCCATGGCTATAAGGGAGCCATGTTCCCATGGGAGAGCGCCGATAGCGGGGTTGAGGAAACACCTGTTTGGGCTTTAAGCGGTCCGTTTGAACACCATATTACTGCTGATGTTGCACTTGCAGCATGGAACTATTATTGCGTAACGCAGGATAAAGATTGGCTGCGCGAAAAAGGCTGGCCTATCCTATCCGCCACGGCAGATTTTTGGGCAAGCCGGGTTGAGCGCAACGGGCCGGGACATTACGATATAAAAGATGTGGTTGCCGCCGATGAATGGGCAGAGAATGTAGATAACAATGCATTTACCAATGCGGCTGCAAGCACCAACCTCCGAGCTGCAACAGCAGCAGCAAAATTATTGGGATTAAAAGCCGATGCCGATTGGGAAGTGGTTGCGCAAAACATCCCGGTGCTTAAATTTCCGGATGGGGTAACCCGTGAGTTTGAAACCTATAAAGGCGAAGGCATAAAGCAGGCTGATGTTAACCTGCTGGCCTATCCCCTAAAAACAATAACCGATCCCGCCCAAATAAAAAAGGACCTGGAATACTATGAAACCCGCATCCCCAACGAGGGCACACCGGCTATGACACAGGCGGTATTTGCCCTGCTTTATTCGCGTTTGGGCAATGGCGATAAGGCTTATCATTTTTTTAAAGATGCTTATGAGCCAAACCTAAATCCCCCGTTCAGGGTAATTGCCGAAACAAAGGGCGGAACAAACCCCTACTTTGCTACAGGCGCCGGTGGTATTGTACAATCATTATTAATGGGTTTTGGCGGACTTGATATTACACCAAACGGCATCGTTCAGATTAAAAGTAAGCTGCCATCTAACTGGAAATCTGTTACGATAACGGGAGTTGGGATTGGTAAAAAAACTTACATTGTGAAATAGAGACAAGAAATCAAGAGTCAAGAATCAAGAACGTAAGAGTCAAGAGTTGAAAGTGAAATTCTTTTTTTATCCTGATTCCTGACTCTTGACTTCTTGATTCTAATCCTAAAATAAAATACTATGAAGTACATCTTCCTCCTCTGCATCTCCCTGTTCATCTTCTCCTGCAAAAAACCGGATTATCAAAAGGTAATGAGTGACCCGGCATTGTTTAGTAATACGGTGCATGAGCTAAATCGGGTGGTAATGGGGAACAATTTTTCGCCAGTGGTTGCTTCACGCAATTATGCTTACGCAACGGTTGCGGCTTATGAGGTAATAGCTGCCGGAGATTCGGTGCATTACAGGTCGCTTTGTGGCCAGCTGAATGGGTTGAAGGCGGTGGCAAAGCCGGAAAAAGATAGAAAAATAGATTTCCATTACGCAAGCATCCTTACTTTTTGTAAAGTTGGCGAAGCGGTTACCTTTCCGGCTGGCAGCATGAAGCAATATGTTACCGATCTGCAAACCAGGGCTGCAAATGCCGGGATGCCTGACGAGGTTTTAAAAGGATCGGAAAAGTTTGCTGATGCCATGTTTAAATCCATCATGAAGTGGAGCAAGGGGGATAATTATTTAAAAACCAGGAGCGCTTCAAAATATGCATTGAGTGATAAAGAGGGCCGCTGGGTGCCTACCCCACCCATGTATGCCGAAGCCGTTGAACCGCATTGGAGCGAGATCCGGACTATGGTGATGAAAGACGGATCACAATACAGCGTTGTACCCCCGCCTGATTTTAATGTAAAGGACAAAAACAGTAAATATTACCAGGAAGTGATCGCCATAAAAAACAGGGTGGACAGCCTGACTCCGGAGCAAATCCATATTGCAGATTTCTGGGATGATAACCCGGGAAAGCTGAACGTAAACGGGCATTTAATGTTTATCCGGAAAAAATTCTCACCCGCGGGCCACTGGATGAGCATAGCCGGAATTGCCGCCAAAACAACCAATGCCGATTTTAACAAAACCGTTTGCGCTTATGCAAAAACAGGGATTGCCCTATTTGATGCCTTTATTGAATGCTGGGCGGCAAAATATGTTTATAATACGGCACGACCGGAAACGATAATAGATAAATATTTCGATGCAACCTGGCGTCCGCATTTGCAAACGCCTCCTTTCCCGGAGTACACCTGCGGGCATTGCACCATCTCGGCATCGGCAGCAAAAGCGCTCACCAGCGTGTTTGGGGATAACGTTGCCTACACCGATACCACGGAGCTTGAATTCGGGATTAAGAGCCGCAGTTTTAAATCATTTAACCAGGCAGCAGCCGAAACCGCATGGTCGCGTTTTTATGGGGGCATCCATTTTCATAATTCGTGCGTGGTTTCCAGCGGTTACGGGCAAAAAGTTGGTGATGCGGTGGTTGAAAAGCTGGTTATGAAGAAGTAAATTATCATTTCTTCTCTTAAATTATAATTAAATTTTTTCAATGTCTTTATTTTACAAATAATTGATATATAATTGTTTGTATTTTTTAAAGGCATCTTTCCCTGAAATTTTTAGTATACAAATAGGTTTTATATTAACTGGTACATTAATTTGTACTCATACTTAAATTATTAAGCGCATCTGCCTTAATCATAAAGAATGCGCTTACTTAAACCATTATAAACCAGGCAAATTCACTGTTACCGGTGTAAACCATTCTAAGCATATTTTATAGCTGCTAAAAAACAAGGAACAGTGTTGCTTTAAAATGTTAAACCTAATTTCATGAACAAAATACTATTGACCATCCTCTTAGCCTCCAGCTTTATAATAGCCAGGGCGCAAAAACATGAAGATACCGAGATCTATGAACCAGTACCCAAAGTGGTAACTCCCGGTAAAACCGTTGGTGATGCGCCATCAGACGCTATTGTGCTGTTTAACGGCAAAAACCTGGACCAATGGGTGATTACCAACGATAGAAGCAAACCTGCCAACTGGGATGTAAAGGATAACATTCTTACCGTTAATAAAAGCGCCGGCAACATTGAAACCAAACAGGCCTTTACCAATTACCAGCTACATGTGGAATTTCGCATCCCGGCTAATATTACCGGCGAAGGGCAATTAAGGGGAAATAGCGGCATCTTTTTAGCCTCGATAGGCAAAGGCGATGCCGGTTATGAGCTGCAGGTGCTCGACTCGTACAAAAACAAAACTTACGTTAACGGCATGGCGGGCAGTATTTACAAACAGTTTATCCCGCTGGCCAACGCATCCAAACCTCCGGGCGAATGGCAAACCTATGATATAATATGGACAGCCCCCACTTTTAACGAAGATGGCACTATGAAAACCCCGGCCAAAGCAACCGTGTTTTATAACGGTGTGCTGGTTGAAAATAATGTGGAGCTGCTGGGCCCTACCCGGTACATAGGCAAACCGGTTTATGAAAAACACGGCCCGGCCCCCGTAAAACTGCAGGCCCACGGCGACAAAAGCGAGCCGCTGAGCTACCGCAACATCTGGATTAGAGAACTATAGTAAATTGAGTATATAGTTGATTGGTTTAAGGTAGCTGAGGAGTCAGCTACCTTTTTGGTTTATGGGTATGTGCTTTCTATGCGGTTTATGAAAACTGAAAATTTTATGAGCGAACCGGGTTAGGTAAAACAGGGTTGATTTGCGGAAGGGCTTAGGGGTGTCAAGAGAAGCCTTTACACATACGTGGCTCGTCATTCTCACACTGAAGTAGGGAATATTATAAAAACAATTCGGTAATTCCTTAAAAAATGTTTCTACATTTAAGTCCTTTATCTTATTAATCGAACATGAACCTTTTTTTTGGAAAAATTAAATCAACACCAGATGACCGTCAAATTAATGGAAATTTCTATGAAACTCTAAGCCCGGCTAAACTAGGTGAACTTCAACCAGGCGATTACGCCTTTATTATCTCAGGTCAAAATGTTCATTTATGGAAAGCTAAAAATCGATTAGAGCTTAGTGGAAGCTCCAAAATGGAATTCGAAGTAATACATTCTAATCTTCCTGTATCGTCAAAGAAATTTATAGCATTTAAGTATTTCAGATTAGATAGTAGCTTAATAGTTTTGACTGTAAGGCAATCTCCTAAAGCGTTCTATCCTATCCATACTTTACAAAATTTCACAGAAAATTTACTTTTGGATAAATCAACTTATAAAAACGAAGATAATTTTCGTAACATAACGATACTTCCCAACGAAGCAATGCTTGAAACAGGTAGCTACAATGTTCAGCTATATTTTAAAGATGGTAAATTAAATTTACAGCATGCACCATTTTTTGATCCTGAGATGTATTTGCATTTTATTGATAATCTAAGTAAACGTGGCAGCGGAAGATTACAAAAAGACAAGGCGCTCCTACAAATCGAACTTGGCCGAATAAACAAAATCGTTTATGGATATAACGAAATGTCCATAATGAGAATGTACGACGCGTTATTTAATGATTATGGAAATAGCGATGTTGTTATTAAGGAAGAATCTATTAGTGATTCGTCGGAAGGATTTATAACAAGTGGTGAAGATTCCTTTGAGCTTAATTCTTTTAATCAAATATTTTACGGCCCACCCGGAACTGGAAAAACTTATGGTGTAATCAAAAGCTTTTGTGTTGAGGAGGAAACTATATTTAAAGCAGGGCAACAACGTATCAAACTGGCGATGAACAAAAGTTTTTGGCATCTTGCTCCCGGTAGGCACGGTTATTTATGGAGTGAATTAAAAAAAGGCAATGTTTTGGGTTATGAATGGTCTGGAAAAGACTGGGGAGATTTAAAAGAACTAACTCCAAAAGAGGTAGAAGATGAGGATGAAGGGGGCAGTTTTCAGTTGATTTCTTATTTTCGCGAGGTTAAAAAAGGAGATTACATATGTGTGATTTCCGGAAAAAAATTCCTTGGTATAGCGGAAGTTGTGGAAAGCTACAATTTTGAAACAGCAAAAAAAAATAGTTTTAATTTCCAAACAGTACCTGTTAAATGGTTGAAACAATTTGATCCCCCATTTCTGTTAAACACGTCGCAAACCAAGACCTTTGTTAGGTTAAATAATGGTCAACGCTGGAACAGCCTGCTCTTGATCCTTCGTGAAAATGGTTTTTATTTTAATGATGACGAAATAATTGAAAATAAAGTTACCAAGCCAAAGAACTACACGTTTATTACTTTTCATCAATCCTTTTCCTATGAAGACTTTATACAGGGCATAAAACCCGCATTGCCCGAGTCAGATGAAGAACAACCTACAAGTGATCTTCAATATCAACTCGTTCCTGGAATTTTTTTTCAAGCATGTGATAAGGCTGCTCAATTAGCAGGCTATAATGACCTACAAGATTGTCTGAGCGACCAAAAAAAGAATAGGCAGTCAAAATTTAAAAAAGAAGGAGTTTTAGAATATTATCTAATCATTGATGAATTTAACCGTGGGAATGTCGCATCTATTTTTGGAGAATTAATAACACTCATAGAGGACGATAAGCGATTGGGGGCAGATAATGAAATAGTATTAGAACTTCCATATTCAAAAACGCTTTTTGGTGTTCCTTTCAATTTAAGAATTATTGGAACAATGAATACAGCTGATCGCAGCATAGAAGCCCTTGATACGGCCTTAAGAAGAAGATTTTCTTTTGAAGAAGTAATTGCAAACCCATTAGAGCTTCCTGAATTACAGGAGACTCTTTCAGTCAACCTTAGGACTTTATTGACATCACTAAATGCAAGACTTGAAAAACTATTAAGTAGAGACCATACAATTGGCCATGCATTTTTCTTAAATGTAAATAATCCAGAAAGTTTAAAAAGGGTAATAGCAAACAAAATAATTCCTCTCCTACAGGAATATTTTTATGGAGATCCAGGGAAAATAGGTTTAGTCATTGGAGAAAAATTCCTCGATATTTCTATGAATAAGACTGTATTTATGAAAGTTGCATATTACGAAGCAACTGACCTTGAGGAAAAGCCAATCTACAATCTTAAAAATATTGGGCTTATGAAAGATGAGGATTTTTTAACAGCTATAAAAGCTATTTATGAATAAAACCATTGTAGTTTTTGAGCATCAAAAATTAACTATTGATGAACAAATCTTTCATACTCATCAATTTGAAGCACTTGTTCGTTTTAATGAGACCCACGGTGGTAAGTATTTCAAACCCGGTTTTCGAAATATAACCTTTAATTCTTATGTCGGTGTTATACAGATTGGCAATGTTATCATTGAAATCCTACCAAAAGCCGATAATCTTGGAGATGAACAGGCGTTTAACAAATGGCAAAACGCTTTTCTATTTATGCTCAAAACAGCGAACAATATAAAACTTAATTATACAGAAAAAGCTGCACAACAAGTCCGACAACGGCCATTGATGGATTTATATATCTACCATTTTCTGCAATTAACAGAAAGTTTGCTGAATGGAGGGCTTGCAAAAAGATATAGAAGAGAATCTGGTAACTTAAAGGTTTTAAAAGGTAAACTTCTATTAAACAAACAAATTTCACAAAACAATATTCATAAGGAACGTTTCTTCACTGAGCACATAATTTACGATAGGAATACGTTACTTAATCAATTGTTAAAAAAAACCCTTGATTTTATCCTTAAAAACTCTGTAAATAATGAATTGGTTAACATTTCGAGAAAACTTATTTTACATTTTGAGGGTATCGATTTGCGACCGTTACTTCCGGTTGATCTTAAGCAAAGGGTTTATGATCGTAAAACTGTGCACTATCAAGAGGCGGTTGACTTGGCACAACTAATTCTTCAGCAAAATTCACCTATAATGTCTTTTGGAAGACAGAGTGTCTTAGCAGTGTTGTTTGACATGAATCGTCTTTTCGAATCTTTTATTTTTAAAATTCTGAAAGCTCAAGAAGGTAATTTTCTAGAATTTAAATTAAAGGTAATAAAGCAACCAAAGGTATTGTTTTGGAGAGACAAACACATTAAGGCGGACATTATTCTTGAATTTGATCAAGATATTGAAGGTTTTATTCAACAAAAAAAAGTAATCATTGATACAAAATGGAAGCAAATGAAAGGTATTGATCCTGCCGATGAAGACCTTAAACAAATGTTCACTTACAATTTTCAATTTGGTTCTATGCACAGTATTCTGCTATATCCTTATATGAATACTATCGGCTCTGGTAAACAGTCTTATAAAAGCAGCTATTATTTTAAAGAATTCGATCATTCTTGTGAAATTTCTTTTGCCAATCTATTTAATTCTGAGGGTATCTATGATAGAAAATGGGCCCCTAATTTTCTTGATCAAATAGTACAAAATATTTAAGATATATTACGTGTTTATTATCCAAAAACTCCTATTCTGACATGAGAATGGCGGGCAGGCATTGCATAAGTCCCCCTTCTCTAGCATGAATATAACAGGCAGGCACAGCCCAAAAGCTTCCCGACTCCCTCGCTACGTTACACAAACCACTAATACCCATTAAAGCATAATTGTTTGTTTTTTGTCAAAAACTAAAATAATTCTATTTATGACCGATCGGTCATGTATATTTGTTTCATATTTCAATCAGTGATGACAAAAGGTGAAGAAACAAGGCAGTTTATAATTGAGCGTTCAGCGCCGATCTTTAATACCAGGGGGATTGCCGCAACTGCCATGAGTGATATTATGGAAGCCACCAAACTGTCGAAGGGAAGCCTTTATGTTCATTTTGAAAATAAGGATGTATTAGCCGGCGCGGCAGTTGACTACAATATGGAAAAGCTTGGTAGCAAAGTGATGGCCGATTTAAGCCGGCATAAAAATGCGAAGGATAAGCTTTTCGCTTATGCAGATGCGTTTAATGATCCAATGCAGCCCCCCGTTACTGGCGGTTGCCCCATGATGAATTTTGGCATGGAGGCTGACGATACCAATGAGATGGTAAGAATTAAGGTAAACGGGGCCGTTGAAATGAGCCAGCAAGTTATTATTGATATAGCGAAAGCAGGGGTTAAAGAAGGGACATTTAAACCCGACTGGAATTACAAAGAATTCGCCACCATGATGTTTGCCATGATTGAAGGCGGGATTATGATAAGCCGGGTTGCCGGTAACAATAGCAAAATGAAGATCATTACCCGCAACCTTAAAAAAATGATCACAGAACAGGTAATCTAATTTTTTTTATCAAATAAATGACCGATCGGTCATTTATAAAAACAGATATTATAAAACAAAATAATTAAATAAAAACACGTTATGAAAAAGCAAAAAGTATGGTTTATAACCGGAGCCTCTAAAGGTTTCGGGTTAGAGATCGCCAAAGCAGCCCTGGCCGCAGGCGACAAAGTAGTGGCTACCGTAAGAAGCAATGCCGATGGGTTAAGATCAAAGCTGCAACAGGATAATGAGGTGCTGGTGGTTTCATTGGATGTCACTAATGAACAGCAGGTAAAGGAAGGGGTACAAAATGCCATTTCACGTTTTGGCCACATTGATGTGCTGGTTAACAATGCAGGTTACGGGCTGCTGGGTGCAACTGAAGAAGCTTCTGACGAAGAAGTAAGAAAACAATATGATACCAACGTTTTTGGATTGCTGAATGTAACCAGGGCTGTATTACCGCATATGCGCAGTCAGCATTCGGGCCATATCATTAATATTTCTTCCCTGTTTGGTTATACGGCCTCCGCTCCTGGTTTTGGTCTATATGGTTCAACCAAGTTTGCGGTTGAAGGGATCTCTGAAGGTTTAGCCCTCGAAGTAAAACCGCTGGGCATTCATGTTACTGCGGCAGCACCCGGTTTGTTCAGTACAAATTTCACTTCCCCGGATGCTTATCAGCCCTCAAAGGTTATATTGGAT
>JAQBOS010000096.1 GCA_028287925.1 Mucilaginibacter sp.
CACCCTTCCCCGCCCCGAGGCGGGAATCGCACTGGGCCACGGCTTGCACAATTTGTTCCGAACACCTGTGGAATTGTCTCCAACAAAACGCAATGCCCATAGTTTGTGCCATTTTACGTGTTATGTCCTGCTGCTTTTTGTATGAATTTGGCATCATCCTGCTTGTTGGAGACAACTCCAACAAGGGCATCAAAAAACTCAGAATGACAAAGATCTGAGTTATCTTACTCCACCTTAATAACCTTTGTCCGTTCAGATACCCCGTTTTCATTAATGGCTTCTATCTGGAAGTAATAAAGTTTTTCCTTATCCATTGCCTTAAAATAATATTCGTTAGCGGTATGCACCATTATGCAATTGTAAAGCTTATCGGGAGCCGTGCCGGTGTAAATATTATAGGCAAAGGCATTATCAACCGTTTGCCATTTTATCCAGGCGCTACGTTTATCTTTTTCGGTACGTAGTACAATAAAGCTTTTAACGGTGTCGGGTTTGCTGCCGCCACCATTGCCGAAAACGCGCAGACCGCTAATAGCAAATTTACCGGTTGGCATGTGTACATTTTCCAGCTTAATATAACGCGCTTTTACTGGCGATGGCAGCTCGATATAATCATGTGGCACATCGGTTTTATTTTTGCTTTTGTCGGCCAATACCTTCCATTTCTTATTGTCGGACGAGTAATACAGTTTGTATTGGGTGTAAGTATCTGTTGCTTTACCCAATATGGTCGCATCCTGGTCGGCATAGTTTATTTGGATAGCGTTTATCGTGCTTTCATTGCCAAGGTCGGTTGCTATCCATTCGCCGGCATCGCCTGTTTTGGCGCTCCAGTAGGTTTTTATACTTTCGTCAACCGCATTGTTGGGCAGGTAGCCCCCCAGGATTGATGATACCCAAACCGATTTGTTATAGTTCAGCAGCATCCAGCCGGTAAAACGACTTTTCTGGTGATCTTCTTTTCCATCAGGCAGATACGTTGGATAATCGCCAAAGGCAGTATTGCTGTACATTACACCGTCTTTGTCAAAACCTGTGGGCCAGATCCCCAGCCTGCGTTCAAAGCTGTTTTTAACACCGATAACAATAGTTGCTATATGCCAGTAATTGCCCCAGGCATCGGTATAGGTGCTGCCATGGCCGGCCCCACGTGCAAAGCCACCGGGTTTATAACTAAAAGGCATACTCTGCGGCGTAAACGGCCCAAGCGGACTATCACCTACCACCACCCCATCGGCGTAGCCGCTAAACTCGGTACCGGGTGCGCCATATTGCAGGTAATATTTACCATTGTTTTTGGTCATCCATGCGCCTTCAATAAATGGATCGAGAAAGGTATCGTCCAGATATTCCCCAAAGCGCTGCCAGCCATAACGAAACGGCTGCAGGAAATACATTTCTTTACGATAGGCTTTTAAATGAAACATTTTAGGATCTATTTCAGCCCCATAAAGCGGGTAAGTATTGCTGCTGCCGTTATACATATAAAGCTTGCCATCGTCATCACTGAAAAAGTCAGGGTCCCAGCCACCGGGCTCAAACTCGTGGATGGCTTCCTTCCATTCATTTGCCTTTGGATTGGTGCTCATCCAGATCGGGAAATTTGCCGAATAGGTTGAGCCAAACACCATCAGCGTATCGCCGCGTACCCAAACAGCCGGAGCACATAGATCGTCATAAACTTTATGCTCGGGCCTTAAAAAATGACGGGGAATAAAATTCCAGTGGTACATGTCATGGCTCCACCAGTAACCCCATTGATTGGTTGAGAACAGGTAATAATCACCCTTGTACATGGTTATTACCGGGTCTGCAGTGGCGCGGTGTTTGCCTTCAGTAGCAAAGTTTGGGATAGGCGTATATCCGTAATCAATATTTATGGGGTTACAATAAGTTAGTTGTTTTTGCTGCGCGATGGAAGTTTCAGATAAAAACAGGCTTACAAATAAGCAAATAATGATACACCTTTTCATTGTTTTATATAGATTGTCGTATTCTTTTGGGTGTTCCCGCTGATAGGAGCGGTCGCGCTATCCGTTCATACTGCACGGGCCTTAGCCACGGGCAGGTATCCACTGCTATCGCTAACACGGCTCTTCCCCTTCCGTCATGCCGGATTTATAATTAACTACCCCCCGCGGGCTGTGTCCTCACAGCACGCCGCCATGCGTTCACGCTTTGCATTTGCACACCTTTCTATTCGCTCTGTATAGTTACGGGGTTGCCGCGCTACGCTCGCAATGACATGATTTTTTAATTCAGCGCCGGGCTTTGGAAGTTCAGTTTCTTCAAGCCGTTCTTCACTTCGGGGCAGCTCATAAACAGGTTCCAGATCAGGCCGCTGCGGTAATTTTCAATCATTACCACTATTGGTCCCTGGTCTATTGCAAGATACGATTTTGCGTACCAATTATGTGATTCACTGAAAGCATCGGTAAAGCCATAATCGCCCCAGATCTTATCGCCCATGTCATAATAAAAATGACGAAGCGCCTTCATGGAGTATTCAGGTGTATAAGGGAATGCCGATAATGCAGCAGTTGGCGTTATTACACCTAAATCATTATTGGGTGCATGGGCATTGTAACCTTCAAAGTTATCACTTGCGGTAAGTCCCCAGCAGTTTTCGCCATAGCCTTTAAACTTTTTAGGGTTATCAACGCAATAATCATGATTGATGAGGGTATGGTTTAAATTCTGCTCCCAGTAATCGGCATATTGATCCTTTAAACCTTTAGGATTAAGCGCCTGGAAAGTATATTGCGAAAAGAAAAGCGGGCCGCCATAAGGGAATCCTAAAGGCAGTTTATGGCCATAGTAAGTTTTACCATTCTTAAAAAAATCGCTTTGCGCCCATCCATCATGATAAACACTCGCGCTAACCGGGTACCTGTCTGCCGATGCTGCCAAAACGTAAGTGATCAGGCATTCGTTAAAACCGCGGATAGCAAAATTCATGGCCCAGCCATTATTCGGCGACCAATGCCAGTATAAATTCGGCCTGCCATCTCGGGTAAACCAGCTCCATTCCATCTCGCTCCATAAACCATTTATCATTCCACGGATGCGGTCTTCCTTTTGGTTATCGGCATTAAAATATTGACGGGCGCATAACAGCCCTTCAAAAAGGTATGATGTTTCTACAATATCAGCTCCATCATCTTTTCGGCCAAAAGGAATTACCTTTCCGGTTGTGCCATTGAGCCAATGTGGAAACGCCCCGTGGAAAGAATCGGCCTTGCTTAAAAACATCAATATTTTTAACATCCGGTTAACTGCCTGCTCATGGCTGATCCATTTACGATGATCTGCAACTAGCATGGCCATAATGCCGAAGCCCGAGCCACCTGTGGTAACTACTTCGGTGCCATAATCATAGGCCACGTTGCTGCGTTCGCGGGCCATGCCGCTAATGGGATGGCCAAAATCCCAAAAATACCTGAACGTTTGCCGCTGCACCACATCAAGCAAAGTGCTATCTGTAAGGTTTTTAATTATTCCTACGGGTTTAATGCCATCCTCTTTAGCAACCGGCTGTTGGGCCATGCAGTAAGTTGATAGCAAAATTAAAAAGGGAAGGATAGTTTTCTTCATTATAGTTAGTTGTTCAATTGTTATTAGTAACCATGGGCTTTTTAGCCCCTCTAAACTGCAAAGCATTCATTAACGCCTAAAAAAAGCAATTAATAATGTTAATAATCTCCCCCGGCAGGGGAGACTTTAGCTTCGCCGACGTTCATTTCTGTCTTAACATTCGCACATCTGCATATTTGCACATCTGCGCATTGTTATAATTTAGGGCTGGTAAAGCCCAGTGTTTTCATTCCTTTTTTTATTTCCGGGCAGCTCATAAACAAGTTCCACAATAAGCCGCTCCGGTAATTCTCTGTCATTACAATAATTGGCCCCTCATCAATAGCAAGGTACGAATCGGCAAACCAAACATTGGTTAAATTAAAGGCATCGTAAAATCCATACTGGCCCCAGGTTTTATCACCCAGCTTGTAATAAAAGAATTTTAAGGCCTGCATTGATTGTACGGGCGTATAGGGCAATGAAGCGATTGCGGCAGTTGGTGCAATTACGCCCACATCATTAATTGGCGAGCTTGCCGTATAGCCATCCCGGATATCACTGGCGGTAAGTCCCCAACAATCTGCGCTGTAACCAGTGTTGGCCTTGGGGTTAGCTACACAATAGTTATAGTTTATCATAGCGTGCGCCTTGTTTTGCACATCATAGCTTGCATAAGCATCTGCCAAACCATCAGGATTTATCCCTAAAAAAGAATATTGCGCAAAAAACAGCGGACCACCCTGTGCCGGTCCTAAAGGCAACTTAACGCCATAATAAGTATTGCCGTTTTTTATTGCACCGTTAAGTGCCCAGCCATTATCATAAACAATTTTTGGGATAGGGTGTGTAGTTGACGATGCCCCTAAAACATAAGTTATCAGTGCTTCGTCCCAGCCGTTAACCTGCATATTGGTTGACCATGCGTAATTAGGGCTCCAATGCCAGTATAAAGTGTTCTGGCTGTTTTGCCTGAACCAGTCCCACTCCACATTGTTCCAAAGGGTATTTATATCAGTTCTTAAACCAGTCTCGGCAGCGCTTGCTCCATTAAAATACTGGCGTGCGGTTAAAAGCCCTTGCACCAGGTAAGCTGTTTCAACCAAATCGGCGCCATCGTCCTGTGCGCTAAAGGGAACAACTGCCCCGGTAGCGCCGTTCATCCAATGCGGGAAAGCGCCGTGAAAGTTTTGTGCTGTGTTTTTCAGGAAAAATACGATCTTTTGCATCCGCGCCAAACCATCGGCCCTGCTTATAAAATTACGATTGATCCCGGCAACAATGGCCATAACGCCAAAGCCTGAACCACCGGTGGTTACTACGTCACCGGAGGTATTGCGCTCGCGCGCCAGGCCGCTGGTGGGATGACCAAAATCCCAGAAATATTTTAGCGTTTGTTTCTCCACCAAATCAAGTAATTGATCGTCAGAAATTACCGGAAATTTATTGGTTGAATCAATAGCGGTAGTTAGCTGTACAGTTATTACCGATTGTAATGATCCGTTTTTTGATGATTGCAGGCCTGTTGAAACCGCCAATGAATATTGAGTAATTGGCTGCAATGTTGTGGGGCTGATAATAATTGTACTGTCGTTATTCTCGTAGGCGGCGCTATAGGTAGTTACCACACCTGCTTTAGTTTTTAAGCTAACACCATTTGCTACTGAAGTATGATTTACGGGTGCAGTGAATGAAATTTTTATAACCGGCTTACTATTTACATTGGTGTAATTAAACCCATTATAAACCCCGTTAACCTTTAGTGAGTTATAACTAAACGATGCCAGAGGATTTGTGCCCGGCGACGAAGGAGCAGGCTGATTTTGCTTACCACACGATATAAATATCATCAACATCACAATCCCCCAATAAATTTTAATATACCGCATGCCTGGATTAAATACCGGATGGCTTTTTGTTAAAGTTAAAAATAGAGGCTGCCCGGATTACCCTGGCAACCTCACAATCAATCAACTGTTTATCTTCCTGCCTTTTCAAGGTTATATAAAGCCGAAATTTCGGTTGTAGTAAGAATTTTATTATAAATTCTTACCTGGTCAAGCGTTCCGGTTAAAAAACCTGCCCAATCCTGTGCACCTGTATTGGTTGTAAGTGACGGAGTTGTTTGAAACTGCATTGTTCCGAAAACCATTTGCTTGGCTGCCGACCAGTCAAGCGGCGCAAACCCGTTAGCAACAGTATTTCCCGCAGCGCCCCCGTTATAATAAACGGTAACTTTTGAAGCAGCGTCATCATAAGTAACCAATATATTTATCCAGTTGCCCCATGGCTTATCAACCTTAAAACCACCCAGCCATGCATCCGTCCCGGTAGCGCTGGCGCTTTTGTTCCACATGTGTACTTTAAGAATGCCCGAGGTTGCTGTTAAGTCGTCGCCTGTGTCAAAAAACACGTCAAAATTTCCCCAAAAAGTAAGGTTATTTGCTATGCTCATTAATCCTAAAGCGTTTGTGTTTTGTGGCATTTTTGCCCAAAGGCTAATAGTAAAATTATGTAAGCCCTGTATTGCTGCCGATGTGTTTGATATTGCATAGCTTTTATCGGCACCCTGTAATCCTTTACCTGCAACGCCTGCAGAAAAGCTTGTTCCGGTTGCAACACCTACTGTTTTTGCTATACTATCTGTAAGATCACTGTTAAATGGCCAGTAAGCCACCAGGTTGCCAGGTTCAATATCTTTTGAGCTACTAAACCCTCCGTATGATGGCAGTGGTTTTGCGGGAGCATACGTTTTTGCATCAAAACCTTTCTGACATGAGGATACCGTGAAAACTATAGCGATGGCTGTAACACCCGCTATAAACATATTTTTTATTGTTTTCATCTCTTTATATTTTAATAATAATTAATAGTTAGGGTTTTGAACCAGCGTACCTGCACTTAAATCAATCTCGTTTTGCGGCAAAGGCCAAACCTCATTCTTACCTGCAACAAATCCTCTTGAGCCAAAAACTTCTACGCCTCTACCCTGGCGGATCACATCAAAGTAACGATCAAACTCTAAAGCCAGTTCCACTCTTCTTTCGTTGTAAATTGCAGTACGCAATGCTGCCGGATCAGTAGTAGTTACTTTTGGCAATATTGCATTGTTGCCAGCCCTTGCACGCGCCCTAACCTGCTCTAATGGTATTAATGCAGCAGCAGAATTACCCAGCTCATTATTAGCTTCTGCATTCATTAACAATACATCTGCATAACGCAGTTTTATTATATTTTGCTGGCAGCCTTCATTATAACCTGAAACATACAGACTAAAAGGCACATATGATTTTTGATTATACATGCTGCTATTTCCCGAAGCAGGTATAACATCGCCTTCTGGAGTTGTTTCCCCCCTGAAAATTATAGTTGCATCTTTACGTGGGTCGCCTGCTTCATAAGCAGCAACAAGGCCTGCGCTTGGAACATTAAAGCCCCAGCCGCCCCCGGTTGAACCATCAACACCCTGTACTTGTGAGTATTGTGAATTTGATGCAGCCGGGTTGTTTGGAACCAGCATACATTGAATTTCAAAAATAGACTCTGAGTTATTCTTATGAGTAGTTCTGAACATTTGCTCATAATCAGGATATAATGTATAACCCAATCCCATTACCTGGTTGGTAAAGTTTAGCACATCGCTCCATTTTTTCTGATACATAGCTACTTTGGCATGTAATGCTAATGCGGCGCCTTTTGTAATACGGCCGATATCAGCACTGCCGTATGATTGCGGCAATACTGCAGCTGCTTCGGTTAAATCTGTTTCAATTGCTGCCCATACCTGTGCCTTTGGCGTCCGGGGAATATTGTACTCTGAAGCACCTTTTGGAAGGTGTAAGCGTAACGGCACATCGCCAAAAGCCCTTACCAACCTGAAATAGGCCCATGCCCTTACAAATTTTGCTTCGGCAAGGTACCTGTTTTTTAAAGTGGCGTCCATGCTGATGCCCGGCACATTGTCTAAAACCTGGTTAGCAAAATTGATGGTTTTATATTCGCCGGTCCAAAAATCGGCAATCTGTCCCTCGCCTGAGTTTGCAGTAAAATTGTGGAAATCGTTCATAAAGGCAGCATCAATAGCGGTGCTTCCCTTTAAAACATCATCAGACCCCATGCTTTCAACAGCAATGGATGCGAAAGATACATTAGTCCATTCGTGTAAATTAGCATACATAGCGGTTACTGCTTTAGTAGCATCATCCTGGGTCTTCCAAAATTGGGAAGCCGCCTGGTTACCTGCGGGATTTACATCCAAAAAGCTCTTTTTACAGCCCTGGAATATTACTATAGATACAAGAAAGCTTATTCCCAGCGCTTTCTGCAATATTTTTTTACTATTCTTCATCGTTATTCAAATTAAAAAGTAACGTTAACACCAAAATTATAGGTAGCGAACAATGGATATACATCAGCATCCAGCCCTAAATTACCTACCCCGCCGCCAACTTCAGGCGAAAAACCTTTATACCCAAATATGTTTATTGCGTTTTGGGCATTGGCGTAAAACCTTATTTTTTGCACCCCGTATTTTTTCAGTGAATTGCCAGGTAAGGTATAGCCTAACTGGGCATTCCTTACACGGAAATAAGCTCCGCTTTCAACAAAAAATGTGTTTGGTTTTGAATTATCGTTAGAACCTACACTTGTTGAAGGATATGTATTTGAAGTGCCCGCACCATGCCAGCGATGATCATAGAAATCCTGTGTAAAGTTTTCATTGCCAAAACGGTAACCAATATTTGCATTGTATACATCAACATTGGCAACACCCTGCAAATCAATCGCCAAATCAAACTGTTTGTAAGTAAATGCAGTATTGAACCCGTAGTTGATCCCTGGGTTAGGGTTACCTATTACGGTTCTGTCGCGGGTATCTATTGCATGATCTCCGTTCAGATCCTGGTAAATAAAATCTCCGGGCTGGGCGCCTTTTTGGTTTGAAGCGGCAACCTGGGCTGCGGTTTGGAAAACACCGATAACTTTATAGCCATAAAACTCTCCAATTGGCTCGTTTACAACGGTACGGGTGGCTAAATTACCATTTGCAATGCCCGTTCCTCCTGAATAAATAGGGTTTTTACCACTTATTACACTAAGCACTTTGTTTTTGTTTACCCCTATATTACCACTGAATGAGTATGAAAAATCCTTAGTTGGCTGATCTTTCCAGGTCAGTGAAAACTCAACCCCCCTGTTCTGAATGCTCGACTGGTTGGCGGTAATTGAACTGCTGTTTGTACCTACAGACCCGGCGATAGGGATGGAATATATTGCGTCCTGCGTTTCCCTGTTGTAGTAATCGGCTTCAAATGACAGCCTGTTGTGTAAAAATGCGGCCTCTAAACCAAAATCACTTGATACTGCTTTTTCCCAAACAGTTTGCGGTGGTGTAACTGAATTTATACTTGCGCCCTGGCTTGGTACCTGTGGATTGCCAAAAACACCTGTAAGGTATGGGTCGGCAGCTACAACCAAAATTGATGGATTTATTGGCACGTTTGAGTTACCAACCTTACCCCAGCTACCGCGGACTTTTAAGTTATCAAAAATGTGCTGGTTTTTCATGAACGGTTCATTGGTCACGATCCAGCCTGCACCTATTGCCGGAAACCAGCCATAGGCGTTTGGATAAAACTGCGATGCCCCGTCACGGCGTATAGAAGCATTCAGTAAATACCTATCCATGAACGAATAATTTATACGTGCAAACTGTGATAACGAACGGTTATGAACCTGGTCAGCAGCTGTAGGCACAAACGCTATTGCGGCATCACCCGGAAATGATGTATGCAGGTTACCTGATGCATTATAAGGAACGTTATCAGCATTTGCATTTAGCTGGTGCGTACTGTTATTTTGAGCGCTATAGCCTGCCAATGCAGTTAATTTATGATCTTTAAAGTTTAAATTATAAGTAAGGGTGTTTTCCCAGATCCAGTTACGATTTTCAGTATGATCAACATTCAGGTTTGTTTTTGTACTGGTTTGAGCAATAGTAGCGGCATATATCGGTGTGAAACCCCGTACTTCGGCCTGGCCAACATCGCCACCAAAACTTGTTCTGAATTTTAAATTCTTTAAAATAGCCAGCTCGGCGTGTACGTCACCGGTTAAACGGTGGTTTACGGTTTGAGAATTATTAAAATCTAAAGTAGCTTCCGGGTTAAAATTATTACCGTTACCTGTGCCATAATCAGCAGGATCGCCGTAGGCCCCATTCTTATAAAAAACAGGTAGTGTTGGCGCTGCTGCATACATTTCATGAAATATACCACCCGGAGGATTTTTTGATCTGCTGTACAATCCATTTGCACTATAGCCAATTTTCAGCGCTTTAAATGGCGTAAACTCATTTGAAAGGTGAAGCGTATAGCGCTGATAATTATTATTGCGGACAATTCCATCTTGGTTTAAGTAGCCAAAAGAAAAATCATAAGTTGTTTTTTCTGTACCACCTGCTATTGAAACCTGGTGGTTTGTTACAAAAGCATCTCTTAAGATCTGGCCGTACCAATCGGTACCTTTTCCAAAACTCGCAGGATTGCTAAACAGCGGCGGCTTAACATCTGATGGCGCAACACCAAAATTGCTGTAATTTATCAGCTCATTTATTGCAGTAGCATATTCAGTAGCATCGGCCATTTTTACCTGGTTAGTTACTGATTGCCAACCTGCATAACCATTATAGCTAATAACCGGTCTTCCTTTTACGCCATGTTTTGTGGTTATAAGCACTACGCCATTTGCAGCACGTACGCCATAAATAGCAGTACTTGATGCGTCTTTTAATATGGTAACGTTTTCAATATCGTTGTTATTTAAAAAACTGATATCGCTGTACCAGGTTCCGTCAACAACAAATAAAGGGCTAACATTACCAAAAATTGTTCCTAAACCACGAATGCTGATCTGTGGTGCGCTGCCAGGTGTTGCATTATTAATAATGTTAACACCTGCAACCTTACCCTGCAATGCGCTCAAGGCATTAGTTGATGCCTGTTTTGAAATTT
>JAQBOS010000108.1 GCA_028287925.1 Mucilaginibacter sp.
CAATTTATGAAGATTCGGAAAATAATATATGGGTAGGGACTGATGCCGGCGGATTAAGTATTTTGCCAAAGGGGAAAAATACTTTCATAAACTATTCGCTAAATAAGCACACCCTGGCCACCAACAAGGTGAGGGCAATTTATGGTGATAAAAAAGGGAATGTTTTTATTGGCACCTATGGCGCTGGATTGTTATGTTATAATAAAGACAGGCATAAATTCATGAACTGTTTTAACGATGCTCAAATAGACAGGTTTTTACCGAGCAAAGTAATTTATTCACTTAAATGTTATGGAAATAAATTGCTTATCGGTACCGAAAGTAATGGGCTTATTATATATAATACAGACAACCATGAAATAAAGAGGTATACGGAAAATGACGGACTGGCAAATAATACCATAAATTCTATAGAACAGGATGTAAAGGGGAACATATGGGTAAGCACTAATAAGGGCTTATCAAAAATTGAAAACGGATCGCAAAGTGTTTTAAATTACGACGTTTCTGATGGATTGCAAAGCGGACATTTTAGCCCCAGCGCGTCCATGTATAGTTCAAAGTATAACTTCTTGTGCTTCGGGGGCACTGAAGGTTATAATATCTTTTTTCCGGATGAGATAAAAAGAAGTGAGTTTAAGCCCAAGGTTATTATTACCGGCTTGCAGCTATTTAATAAGGATGTGGAGGTTGGAGAAAAAGATCATATTTTAAGCAAGATCATTAACAAATCAGATCAGATAGTACTGCAGCCTTCTCAGTCGGTGTTTTCTGTTCAGTATGCAGCCCTAAATTATGCATATTCCGAAAAGAGTGAATTTGCGTATCAGCTTAAAGGGCTTGATAAATCATGGAACTATGTAAAAACACAAAAATCGGCTACATACCGTTACCTTGAGCCCGGCGATTATGTATTTAAGGTTAAGGCATCCAACCAGGACGGTGTTTGGTTTACTGATTACGCGTCAATCAATATCCGCATTTTACCCCCATGGTATAAAACATGGTACGCCTGGTTATTTTATTGTTTCTTTATTATAACACTGATTTATTACTATATCCAATACAAAAGCAAGCAGTCAAAACTTAGATATGATACTAAACTGGCCGTGGTTATGGCAGAGCAAGAGAAAGAGCTGAATGAAAAAAAGCTTTCATTTTTTACAAATATCTCGCATGAATACCGTACACCGCTTACTTTAATTATAAATCCGGTAAAAGAACTTTTAGCAGACAAAAGTCAGACCGCCGAAGACCTGAGCAGTTTGCAGGTAGTTTATCGCAATGCAAAGCGTTTGTTAAGCCTTACAGATCAGTTATTGCTGTTCAGAAAAGCTGATAGCGGTGAAGATAAATTGAAAATAGTTAAGCTTAATATAGTTGACCTCTGTAAGGAGGTGTTTTTATACTTTAATTACCAGGCAAAAGTTAAAAACGTTCATTTTCATTTTAATAGCGACAGCGAAGAAATTGAGGTATACGCCGATCGTGAAAAAATGGAAATTGTGTTTTTTAATCTTATTTCAAACGCATTAAAATTTACTCCTGATAATGGTAATGTAAGCTGCAGTATTAATGAAGATGCAGGCAGTGTAACTATTCAAATTAAAGATTCGGGTTATGGGATCAGCAAAGAGGTAGGTGAAAAACTTTTTGACAGGTTCTTTCAGGTCCAAAATATAAACCAGTCGCCGGGTGGCGGGTTTGGGATTGGTCTTTATTTAGTTAAAACGTTTATTGATAATCATAATGGCAGCATTAAATATGATAGCCAGGAAGGTAAAGGGAGCACCTTTAGTGTTACCTTATTAAAAGGTAAAAAGCATTTGGGTAATAGTTTAATTTTTGAAGATACCGCAGGTGCATCGGTTTTTTTAGACGAGCTTATTGATAATGAGGCGTTGATAACAGAGACAAGCAGCTTAAATCAAATACCCGCAGATGCTTATAATGCTTTGATCAGCCTAAAAAAGGTGTTGCTTGTAATTGAGGATAACTACCAGGTAAGGCAGTATATATTACAAATGTTTAGGGATGAATATGAAGTTTTTGAGGCTGATAATGTTAATGACGGTTATGATATGATCTGTAAGCTTATGCCAAACCTGGTTATAAGCGATATAATGATGAATGGCTTAAGCGGAATTGACCTGTGTAGCCGGGTAAAGGAGGATGCATCATTAAACCACATACCGTTCATTTTGCTGACGGCCAATACTCTGCCCGAAATCAGGCTAAAAGGGTTGGAGTGCGGAGCAGATGATTATATAACAAAACCTTTTGAAAAGGACGTTCTTGTAGCCAGGGTTAATGGATTAATAAAAAGCCATGAAAACCTGCACAAGTATTTTTATAATGCAATAACCCTAAAGTCAAACAATTTTAAGATCTCGGGAGAGTACAAAGAATTTTTAGAAAAGTGTATTACTATAATTGAAGGCCATTTGGATGATGAGCAGTTCAGCATTAAAAACCTGTCTGACGAAATAGGGATGAGTCATTCCAATCTTTATAAAAAGATCAAAGCCATTTCCGGGGGATCGGCAAATGAGTTCATAAGATATATCAGGCTCCGTAAAGCAGCCGAAATTATGCTGAATACTGATTGTACTGTGGCCGAGGCAGCTTATAAAGTTGGTATAAATAATGCCAAATATTTTAGAGAGCAGTTTAGCAAGCTATTTGGTATAAATCCTTCGGAATATATAAAAAAATACAGGGAACAATTTAACCAGGTAAGTAAACATCTTGTTACAAAAACCAAACGCTAAAATTTATTTTTATTGCTTGTACTATTCAAAATGTCTTTGAAATTGCTTTTATTATGAAATAGCCCCCCTATAATTACGATTTTACCCCCCTTTTAAATACGCTATTATAAGCAGATTAGCATCACCAATAATACCTGTACCATTTACATTAATTAATTTACAAGTTGCAGCCCCAGTTCATTATTTACAACAGGGTTAGCATAATTAGCAAATACGGCTATAAATGTAAATTGTACGGTTATAAATAGAAATGGTGGCACATACACACTATAAACCGATAATTAACCAATTTATTACTAACCTAAAAAAAGAAAGATCATGAGAAAAAAACACTGCCCGTAGCTATGATAAGTGATTGTACGGCAATTGAATAATTGCTGTGAATTAGAACCTAATTAATTGTTTGTTATCTAATAAAATCAACTATGCAACATAATTTACTTAAACAAGTACTCACGTTATCAAAAATCTCAAAGATAATAGTGGGTCATATCTCAATATTTTTATTACTCACTAGTTTTGCCAGCGCGAAAAATAGCAGTAATAATAATTTAATAACGGCCGGGAAAAATACACCCGGTTTTAATAAAAGAAATGCCGCTCCAATAACTGTAAAAGGAAAGGTAATTGATAAGGTAACCGGCGAAACTTTGATCGGGGTATCAATAAAGGTTAAAAATTCAAGTGTTGGTACGGTAACCGATGCAAATGGAAATTTTACACTATCATCTATCCCTGATAATTCGACCCTGGTAGTCTCCTATATAGGCTATGATTCGTCGGAAGTTTCGTTAGATGGAAAAACATCTATAACTATAAGCTTACAGCCATCATCAAAAAATCTTAACGAGGTTGTGGTTGTAGGCTACGGTGTACAAAAGAAAGCAACCGTTACAGGCTCTGTAGTGGCGGTTAAGGGCACTGACCTGATAAAGTCGCCGGCAACTAACCTTTCCAATTCAATAGCGGGGCGTATGGCGGGTGTTGTGGCTACTAACCCAGGTGGCGAACCAGGTTATGATGGCTCAACCATCCGGATCCGTGGTACCAATACTTTGGGCAATAGCGACCCGCTTGTTGTAATAGACGGGGTTCCGTCACCGTCTGGTCAAAACACTATCGACCGTGTAAACCCCGCCGATGTTGAAAGTATCTCCATCTTGAAAGATGCATCGGCAGCTATTTATGGCGCCAGGGCAGCTAATGGTGTTATCCTGATTACCACAAAGCGCGGTAAATTAGGCAAGCCTGAGATCTCTTATACTTATAACCACGGATGGGCGCAGCCAACTGTCATTCCTAAAATGGCTAATTCAACAGAGTATGCCACTTTGGACAATGAAATTGACTTATATAACCTGCCATCACAATACTGGAGTGCTGCTTCTGCTGCGTTTAAAACAACGGGAAGCTTTACCAGGCCTGATAATGGGGCAACTTCTACAGCTTCATTTCAGCCCTCCGACTTTCAAAAATTTGCTGATGGATCTGACCCATGGGGACATCCTAATACCGATTGGTTTAAGGCCACTTTAAAAACCTGGTCGCCCCAATCCCGTCAAAATGTGCAATTATCAGGAGGTACCGAAAATGTAAAATATTTAACCTCAATTGGCTATGAAAACCAGGATGGTGACTACAAAAATTCGGCTACCGGCTACAAGCAATATGATATTCGCATGAACCTTGATGCCAGGATTAATAAATATGTAACCAGTTCGTTTAGCATATCCGGCCGCCAGGAAAATCGCTTTTTCCCTAATGGTGGGGGCGCGAGCGATATCTTCAGGATGCTGATGCGTGGTTACCCGAACAAGCCGGCTTACTGGCCAAATGGATTGCCGGGACCCGATATTGAAAACGGCCAGCAGCCGGTACTGATCACTACCGACCAAACCGGGTACAATAAAGATACACGCTACTATCTTCAGACTAACGGAAAAATCGAGATCACTGTACCGGGTATAGAAGGATTGAAATTTACCGGAAATGTGGCCCTGGATAAATATATGCAGCAAACAAAAGCCTGGCAAAAGCCATGGTATGTGTACAGCTGGGACAATATAACTTACCAGGCCGATGGTAAAACCCCGCTGCTTACAAAGGTAGCCCGCGGCCCGGCCCAGGCAAATCTTAACCAGAGCTCTGATGATGAGCAAAGCAGTCTGCTGGAAGGTATAGTCAGCTATACCCATAGTTTTGGTAGCCATAACATTTCATTGCTTGCAGGTATAACCAAGGAGAAATCAAATGCCAGTTACTTTAACGCAAGCCGTCAATATTATCCTTCGGTAGCTATCGATGAACTATCGGCTGGCGGTAATGCAGGGATCCTTGATGGTGGCGGTGCCTGGCAAAGGGCTCGCTTAAATTACTTCGGCAGGGTTAATTATAACTATAAAGAGAAATACCTGCTTGAGTTTTTATGGCGTGTGGATGGTTCTTATATGTTCCCGCAAACGCATCGTTTTGGTTTCTTCCCCGGGATCTCGGGCGGATGGGTAATTTCTGAAGAAAACTTCTTCAAAGCAAACGTACCGTTTATTCAAAATTTAAAGCTGCGTGGTTCATGGGGGCAACTGGGTAACGACAACATTGTTTACCCAGGCACCACTACGCCGGCCGAATATCAATATCTTTCCTTATATAATATTGGTTCTTACATAATTGGCGGCGTGCCGGTTCAATCATTAGCCGAAAACGTAGCACAGAACCCGAACATTACCTGGGAAGTTGCCAATAATAGCGATGTAGCCTTAGAAGGAACAACGCTGAATGGACATTTAGATTTTGTGCTGGAAGCGTTTTTAAACAAACGTACCAATATATTATGGCGGCCCACGGCATCAGTTCCTGCCACTGGTATACCCAGCAGCCAACTGCCACCTGTAAATTACGGAAAAGTAACCAATAAAGGATGGGAGTTTTCATTTACCTACCATAACAGTGTTGGCAAGGTACGCTATAGCATTGGCGCTAATGGCGGATACTCCAAGAACAGGATTGATAAATGGGATGAAGCGCCTGGAGCGCCGGCATGGCAAAAATCTACTGGGCATCCTATAGGAGCTAGTCTGTACTATATCTACACAGGTATATTTGCTACCCAGGCACAAATTGATGCCAACAAAATTGACTACAGCGGCGTTGGCGCCAGTATACTTCGCCCGGGCGACATGATGTATAAAGACGTAAACGGTGATGGTAAAATTACCGGCGACGACCAGGTGAGGAACGATAAAAGCACCACGCCTACTTTCCAGGGTGGTTTAAATTTTAGCGTACAATATAGCAACTTCGATTTAACGGTTTTGTTCCAGGGCGCAACGGGTGCACAGCTTTTCTTTCAAACGGAGTCGGGAACAATTGGTAACTTTACGCAGTACAGTTATGACCATCGCTGGACTGTTAATAACCCAAGCACAGTTTACCCTCGTACTGTCGACCGGAATAATCAATATTTCTCAAGCGGAAATACCTACTGGTTGTTGAATATGAATTATGTGAGGCTTAAAAACGTTGAGCTTGGATACACCCTGCCATCTACAATTGGTAAAAAAATAGGGATGAGCAATTTACGCTTCTATGCAAACGGGCTTAACCTCGCAACAATAGCAAAGCAGCATATATATGATCCGGAATCAACCAGTTCAGACGGGCACTACTATCCGCAACAAAGAATAATTAATTTGGGTGCAAGTGTAAAATTTTAATTTGAACGATATGAAAACATTTATAAGAAATATCTCAATAATAACAATTGTATCGGGAGCGCTGCTTACTTCATGTAAGAAGGATTTTCTGAATACAACGCCATTAAACCAGCCGTCGGCAGCGCTTACCTGGTCAGATCCTAATCTTTCTGAGAGTTATGTAACCGAGTTGTACAACGGCTTGGCTTCTGGCGTGTTAGGCGGGGAAAATCAGGATGTCCGAACAGATAATGCGCTTTATAATTTTGGAAAACAGCCAATAATGGAGGGGAATATAACCCCAGCTAGTACTGGCGATATTTATGACCCGTACGAGTGGAGTCACGTGTACGCGCGGATACGGTCGGCTAATATTGCTTTAGAGCAATTGGCTAAGAGCCCGATTGATAAAACGTTGGCCGACAGGCTAACAGGCGAAACCTTGTTTATGCGTGCGTACTTTTACAATAACCTGTTGCGCTATTACGGTGGCGTTCCGCTTGTAAAATCGTCGTATACGCTCAACTCGCCTGATTTTACAATTGCAAGAAGCAGTTACTCAGATTGTGTTGATTTTATAATAGGCGACCTCGACAAAGCAAGCACGCTGCTGCAAGGTAAAGCATTAGCACAAGGACGAACTACAAGCGATGCCTGTTTGGCCCTAAAGGCCCGGGTGTTATTATATGCCGCCAGCGATTTGCATGATATGCCGACTGCAAAGGGTAAATCAAGTCTTATATCTCAATTTGCTCATCCGGAATTGTTGGGTTATGTAGATGGTGACCGCACCGCCCGCTGGCAAAAGGCCCAGGATGCAGCAAAAGCAGCACTGGCTTTAGGCAACTACGGTTATAAGCTTACTTTAGCAGCTCCTGCATCTGCCGCAGATGGATTTACAAACTATCAAAACTCATATTTATCAAGAAATGGCGGCGAAGCCGAATCTATATTCAGCCGCTATTTCAATGCCGACAAAAGCGAGGATGGTGAGTGGTATTCGCGCAACAATGGTACTAACGGGTACCACAGCTGGACAGCGAGCGAACCAACCCAGGATTTGGTGGATGATTATGAAACATTGGATGGTAATGGGGTTGCATCTAAATTCGACTGGAGTAACCCTGCTGAGGCAGCAGCCCCTTATAAAAACAGGGACCCACGCTTTTATGCTTCTATTCTGTATGACGGCGCCCCCTGGAAACCGCGCACAGCCGATGGGGCCGGTATTGACCCTTACGGCGAGATCCAGTTTGGCACCTATCAAATAGGTAGTGCAAGCAGCCCGACGCCTTATTTTGGTTTGGACACCAGGAACGGGCCGATGGAAAACTGGAACGGAACCCGTACCGGTTATGCAATCAGGAAGTTTATGGACCCCAACCCAGCTATTGTTGATAATAATATGCCTTCACAAGTACCGGCGCCTTTACTAAGGTACACCGAGGTTGTGTTTAATTATGTAGAAACGTGCCTGGCCTTAGGACAGGAAACCGAAGCCCGGAATTGGATTAACAAAATCCGCTTCCGTTCGGGAATGCCTGCCATTACCGATGCCGGAGCTGCATTGGTACAACGCTACCGGAACGAACGTAATTTGGAATTGTTGTTTGAAGAACAACGGTTTTACGATACCCGCCGCTGGATGATTGCGCCGCAAACGCTTGGAAATAAAGTGAAAATAATGAAGATTACGGGTACGTTAAAGGCCGGCAAAACAGTGAGCACTTACAGGTATAATACCGATAACTACAATTATACCTATACTGTTCAGGAACTTGATCCAGGAGTTGAAAACCGTTCATGGAATGACAAAGTTTATTTTCCGCCTATTAGCAGGGATGAGATGAATAAAAATAGTAAGTTAATTCAGAACCCGGGTTATACTAATTAAAGAGATTTAAATTCTATATCTTTATTGTAAAGAATGCCGGTTGTTAAATACCGGCATTCTTTAATTTTCAACCTGTTATTTAAGCTCAAAATTTGGTGAACATATACAATAGAATATTTATTCCGCTACTTTCTGCCGGTATCATAACCTTAATGGGGTGCAGCCACAAAGCTGAAAACAAAGACGCTGACAGCAGTAATGCCAATCCTTTATTTACCCTGCTAACACCCGAACAAACTCATGTTGATTTTAACAATACACTAACCGAAGGGTTGAATACCAATGTGCTGATGTATGAATACTTTTATAATGGCGGGGGAGTAGCTGTTGGGGATTTGAATGGGGATGGCTTACAGGACCTGTATTTTACCGGCAATATGACCGATAATAAAATGTACCTTAATAAGGGCCATATGCAGTTTGCTGATATAACCGCAATTGCAGATGTGGCCGGCAGGCCAGGCCCCTGGAAAACAGGGGTAACAATGGTTGATATAAACGGTGATGGCAAACTGGATCTTTATGTTTGTTATTCGGGAAATGTTGGGCCTGTAAAACGCGAAAATCAACTATTTATTAACCAGGGAAACGATAAAGACGGAATCCCTCATTTTACCGAAGAAGCACAAAAATATGGATTAGCCGACCAGGGATACAGTACCCAGGCTGTTTTTTTTGATTATGACAGGGATGGCGACCTGGATATGTTTTTATTAAACCACAGCCCTACTCAGCTCCCTGTTTTGGACGAGGTAAACACTATAGCGGCCTTAAAAAAAAACAATTCATTAAATGGCGTCAGATTGTACAGGAATGATAATGGCGTTTTTAAGAATGTAACAGAGCAAGCCGGGATCAGCAGTTCGGATCTTACCTACGGGCTTGGAGCTGCAATAGCCGATATTAATGGAGATGGCTGGCCTGATATTTACATATCAAACGATTATACCATACCCGATTTTCTGTACATCAACAATGGGGATGGTACTTTTACCAATAAATTGCAATCATCAGTAGGGCATACTTCCCAATTTTCAATGGGAAATAATGTTTCCGATATAAATAACGACGGGTTACCCGATATTTTTACGCTTGACATGCTTCCGGAAGATAACCGCAGGCAAAAGTTGCTGTTCGCACCGGATAATTATGAAAAATTTAACCTCACGCTAAAAACAGGTTTCTATTATCAGTATATGCGCAATATGCTGCAGATAAATAATGGGAACGGAACTTTCAGCGAGGTTGGGCAGCTCTCCGGGATCTCAAATACCGACTGGAGCTGGGCTCCTTTATTTGCCGATTATGATAACGATGGTTGGAAAGATCTTTTTGTAACCAATGGCTATACCCGTGATTTTACAAATATGGATTTTTTAAAATATATGGGCGACTTTTTAAAGGATAGAAGATTGATGCGCAAAGACATATTTAACCTGGTGCAACAAATGCCTTCATCGCAGGTAAAAAGTTACTTTTTTAAAAATAATGGTAATTTGACCTTTACCAATGCCAGCGCTCAATGGGGTATTTCGCAATCATCCAATAGCAATGGTGCTGCTTATGCCGACCTTGATAACGACGGCGATCTTGACCTGGTCGTTAACAATATTAACCAGCCTGCATTTATCTATCAAAACGAGGCTGATAAACAATTAAGTAACCATTACCTGCAGCTTAAGCTGGAAGGCGGCGGGAAAAACACACAGGGGATAGGCGCGAAAGTTACTATTTACGTAAAAAATAAATTACAATACCTGGAGCAAATGCCAAGCCGGGGCTTCCAGTCAAGCGTATCACCAATACTGCATTTTGGCTTGGGAAAAGACAAGCAGGTAGATTCATTACGCATAGTATGGCAGCAGGGAAAGCAACAAGTGATAAAGAACGTAAAAGCCGATCAGCAATTAACGCTTAACGAGAAAAATGCGTCAGGCAGTTATCAGCTTCCTGCACCGGTAAAAAGTATTTTTACAGAAGTAGCATCACCGGTAATCAATAAAAAGGAAAAAAATAAGATCAACGATTTTAAAAGACAGCCGTTAATGGTGAACCCGCTGTCGTTTTCAGGCCCTTGCATTATAAAAGGGGATGTTAACGGCGATGGTTTGGAAGATGTTTATGTTGGTGGCGAGGATGGCAAAGCAGGCAGCTTATATCTGCAGCAAAAAAACATGGCATTTGTTTTAAAGTCTGAGCCGGCGTTCGAAGCTGACAAGAAAAGCGATGATGCAGCCGCCATTTTTTTTGATGCCAATGGCGATGGTAAACCCGATCTGTACGTATG
>JAQBOS010000185.1 GCA_028287925.1 Mucilaginibacter sp.
TAATTGTACTTACTTACGATGATGCGCTTAATTCGCAGTTGAGTACGGCTATCCCGCAGTTAGATGCTCACCATTTTAAAGGCACATTTTTTTTAACCGGCGAACTAAATAGTATAACTATTCCTAAATGGCGGGCTGCTGCAAAAAATGGGCATGAGCTGGCTAACCATACCCTTTTTCACCCCTGCTTAAGCGCGACAATGCCTGACAACCCGGCAAATGCTGCCGAAAGGTATTCCATCTATCAAATTATCCGCGAAATCTATACCATGAATAATTTTTTATATGCATTGGATAACAAAAGCGGCCGCACGTATGCTTATCCATGTACTGAAACAGAGGTAGGCGGCAAAAGCTATGTTGACTCGCTCAGGAAATCGGGACTTATAAAATATGCACGGGTAGGCGGCGATGTTGAGGCCGTAGTTACTGATTTTAAAAAGCTTGATCCATTACAGGTGCCGTCCTATGGTTTAGAAGATAGCACATCTGCTGTGAAATTGATTGCCTTTGTTAAAAAAGTAGAAAAAAGTGGTGGCATGGGGATCTTTATGTTCCATGGCATTGGTGGCGATTTTCTGACAACATCTGCAGAAGCACATAAAGAATTGTTGAATTACCTGGCAAAAAACAGAAAAGACCTCTGGGTTGCTACTTTTCAACAGGCAATGGATTATATTACGCAGGCAAATAAAGGCAAATAACCCAATTTGTTATAAAAACATGGCTAACAAACTAAAAAGTATTATAAAAGGCACGGGTTTGGTTTTGGATTATATGTACGACAATGCACATCGTATAATAACCGGACTTCCGCGTTTAAACCGGTCGCAAATAACAGCGCACTTATTTTTAGGCAGCCAGTATAATTTATTAGGATTAAAAAAGTTGAAAGCGCTGGGTGTTACCGCTATTGTAAACATGCGCACGCATAATGATTACAGTGATGCAGAACATGAAGGGATCAAATACCTGCATTTACCTACCGTTGATAATACCCCGCCACCATTGGACGTGCTGCTAAAAGGTGCTGACTTTATTGATAATGAAATAAAGAATAACGGCATTGTATATGTGCATTGCCGCCAGGGCCTGGGCCGCGGGCCTACCATGGCTATGGCTTACCTGATTAAAACGGGTTTAACTTTTGAGGATGCTTATGCGATGATAAAAAAGGTCAGGGTTTTTATAAACCCAAGGCCTGGGCAGGTAGCAAGGCTGAAAGAGTTGGAAGGGTATTATAAAAATAAAATTTCGTAAATAGCGATTGATTAAAAATTTGCATGGCTCGAAAACTACAATTTGTCATTCTGAGCGAGAGCGAATCTTATCCGCCGGCAAAGTTCGCCACATTCAATCGGCGACCTGTCCGTAGCATAAGATTCTTCATTGCGTTCAGAATGACAAAAAAGTTATTTATTTCAAACATTCTTTATTTGTATCCATCGCCATAAAATCACACATATGCCGCCAACCAAAAACGAAAATATTGATTGGATAAACAACCTCAGGCTGGTTGCGTTATACGCAGTTATTGTATTGCATTGTACATCCCTGTTGCTAATGCAATATGGAAAAGTTTCAATGGGTGATTGGCTGGTGGCTGATTTTTTAAACGCAACAGTCAGGTTTGCGGTGCCTGTTTTTGTGATGATAACCGGGGCATTATTATTACACCGGGAGTATGAAATTGGAAGCTTCCTTAAAAAGCGATTAGTAAGGGTAGTGGTTCCTTTCCTGTTCTGGAGTTTGGTTTATATTGGTTATTCGCTTTACAACGAAGAAATAACATTTACCGGTGATGTTTGGGCAAATATTAAACTGGTTTTGCACCTGTTAAAAATTGGCAGCTCGTACCACTTATGGTATGTATATATGCTGATAGGGCTTTACTTTTTTATACCGGTTATCGGCAAATTTGTACGCTATGCTTCCGAAAAAGAGATCCTGTATTTTTTAGTCGTTTGGTTTGCCGTTATGCTGATAACGCAGCCTTACCTGCTGCGCTTTAACCCATCGGTTGATATGCATTATTTCGCAGGTTTTGTAGGTTACCTGGTACTGGGCCATTATTTAGCTTTTAAAGATTTTAATATGAAACACCTGCGGCTTTGGATGATCCTGCTTTTTCTCTTTAGCATTGCGCTCATTACTATTGGCTCCCGGTGGGTTATGGCAGATCATAGATGGCCGTCTACCATGTTTTTTGAACCTGTTAGCCCGGCAATTGTATTGATTGCTGCAAGCGTGTTTCTTATTTTCAAGTTATCTGCTCCTAAATTATCACCTGTTATTATCCGCATCCGTGATTTTGCTGGTGGATTTAATTATGGGATTTACCTTGCTCATGCGCTGGTATTATACTTCCTGGAAGATCCTTTCGGCATCAGCTATAAACTTTGTACACCAATAATAGCTATCCCATTAACTGCGCTGATCTGTTTTATTGTAACGTTACCTTTGGTTTGGCTGGTTAGCAAGGTGCCTTTTGTGGGAAAGTGGATTTCGGGGTGATGTTTAAAAAATAAATTGTTCGCATTATGCGAACTTTATGTAAATTTGTTTATATTTATGCGTGTCCATTTAATCAAAGAAAAAACTATTGAGGATTTTGTTGCCGGGCATGCTATTAGCAAAAGTTCTTTTAGGCTTTGGTTAAACTTAATTAGAACTGCCGATTGGAATACGCCGGAAGATATGTTAGCAACCTTTGGCTCGGCTGATTTATTGGGGAATGGGAGTGAGCGGATAGTGTTTGATATTGGCGGTAATAATTATAGGGTGATTGCAAAGTACGACTTTGCTAAAACCAGGGTTCATTTAACCATATGTTGGATAGGTACACATGCTGAATACACTAAATTATGCAAGGCTAATAAGCAGTATGATATCAGGATGTATTAAAAAGATTTAAGATGGAAGCACTAAAATATAAAATCATAAAAACCGAAGAGCAATATTGGGAGTACTGTGATAAACTTGAATTATTAGTTAGCAATAAAGGAGATGATGGTTTAGAAGATGAAATAGAGCTATTGACCTTTTTAATTGAAAAATGGGATGAAGAGCATAGCACCTTAAATGAATCTGACCCGGTTGAGCTATTAAAATACTTGATGGACGAAAACAAAATGAAGGCTAAAACGCTGGCTGACGTACTGGGCATAAGTAAAAGCACGGTGTCTGAAATATTGCACTATCGTAAAGGGCTTTCAAAAGAGATTATAAGGAAACTGGCAGATCGTTTCAAAGTTAGACAGGAAGCGTTTAATCGGCCTTATAAATTAATTTCAGCTGCAAATTCACATTTACGTAATGCAGTTGTTATGAATACTACAAAAGCAATGACTACAGCAAATTAAAAAGATCGTCTAATAAAAGTCAATAGTAAATAACCCTGGATCCTACCAATAAAAACCCCTGATAATTCGTAATTTTTTTAAGAGATTTGTGCCCTTGCAAACTCTGCTGATTTTATTTTAATGAAGAAACTTACAGAAAGTAATGCAGCCCGGTCTGCGGCAATATTAATCGTTATAACTTTCGTGCTCCGCTGCCTTATTGCTGGCTATACCGGCCTGGGAATTGGCGAATCATATTACTTCAGGGGGGCGCTCAATTTTGATTTAAGCTATTTTGACCAGCCGCCCTTATTTTTTTGGTTGAGCGGTATCAGCGTAAAAATATTCGGTTTAAATAATTTCGGCCTCCGGTTCCCGGCGGTATTGCTGTTTGCCGGTACCAGCTGGCTGATGTTTTTGGTTACCCAAAAATTATTCACCGCAAAGGCTGGTTTTTGGGCCGTGGTAACAATGAATTTGAGCGCGGTTTTCACCGTAGCTATTGCCTGCTGGTTTCAGCCCGATGCGCCGTTGATGTTCTTCTGGATGCTGGCAACGTATTATATTGTTCAATTAATGGTAGGTCCGGGTGCCGAAAAATCGGAAGCTACCCGTTACAGCCGCAAAACCTGGCTGTTATGGCTGGCAGTTGGCGTAAGCATGGGCTTCGCCACATTGAGCAAATACCACGTGCTGTTTTTGTTTGCCGGGGTATTTATGTTTGTGGTAACCAATAAAAGTCAGCGCCATTGGCTTCGTCATCCCGGACCTTATTTGGCGGTTTTAATTACCGTTATTATGGCCTTCCCGGTATTGTGGTGGAATGCCAATAACGGTTGGGTGTCATTCATATTCCAGGGCTCACGCGCTGGCGCTAATACAGAACACTTCAAACTGCACTTTGATTGGTTTTTCCGCAGTATAGGCGGGCAGGCCGCGTTCCTGTTGCCATGGATTTGGTTCCCTATTGTAAGGCAGCTGTATATTTCGTATAAATTGCGAAAACAATTGCTGGCTTACAGCTTTACGTTTTGGATGGCCATATTGCCCATCGTATTTTTTACCATGGTTACGCTATGGTCAAACCTGCAGTTTCATTTCCACTGGCAGGCGCCTGGTTATATGATGATGTTTATACCGCTTGGCTTTGCTATTGATAAAAGCTTAAGCAGTGTTGATAAACGAGCCAGGTTTAATCGCAGGTGGATCAACTTTTCTGTTTATTTTACCATTATCACCATTGGAGTGCTTGGAACACATATGGTGACCGGTTTTTGGCAATGGTACGGGCCAAAATGGATCGTATATCAACTTCATAAGGATAATAACGACCCTACTATACAGGGCGTGGATTACACCGACATAAAAACCCGCTTTGATAAAGAGGGTTGGACAAATAACCCCAACATATTTATCGGCACCCCACGCTGGTGGTTAACCGGCAAAGTAGACTGGGCACTCAAAGGAGTAAAAGATATCACCGTATTTAATAGCGACCCGCGCAACCTTGCTTTTATGGTAGAACCCCAAAAGCTGATAGGCAAGGATGCCATTATAATAAGCGACCAGGAACAACAGGATGTTAATGCTGATGCCAAACCATTTTTTGATAGCGTAACCCAATTGCCGGATATCAATATAATCCGCAGTGGTAGGGTAGAATATAAGCTACAGGTTTTTTATGGAAAAAATTTTCATGTACCTGCCGGTAAGCGAATGGACTTGCCATTGTACAGGCAGTTGATCGGGTTGCCGCCATTTGGAAAATAAAGAAGCACTAATTGGCGCGAATTAAGAAACATAATTTACACTAATCCAACCCTCTAATTATACGAATGAATTTATTGAAGATAAGAAAACAAAGATCAAATATCCCCGCCATCCAAAATTCGTGTAATTCGAATCAGTTCGTGAAATTCGTGTTCACTCAACAAACAGACATCCCCGCCATCCAAAATTCGTGTAATTCGATCAAATTCGTGAGATTCGTGTTCATTTTGTTTCTTTTCTTTCCATTATTCCTATCTGCACAAAATATTAGTATCATCCCGCTGCCGAAATCAATTGTAAAAACTAACGGACAGTTCCAGTTAAACAGCAATACAATTATTGGGATGAACAGCAACTCATTACTGCCGCAAGCCCATTATCTGCAAAAAGAGCTGCAAAAAACAACCGGGATGTTTATTGAAGTTGATCCGAATGAGGTAAAAGCACTGATAGATCTGCAGCTGGTTAAAAGAGATGAATTACCCGGTTCGTACACTTTAAAGATCGAATCCAATAAAATAGTCATCACTTCATCAGGCAATGAGGGGATCTTTTACGGGCTGGTTTCATTGCTTCAAATGTTGAAAACGCAACCGGTTGGCGCTATTGTTAATATCCCCAACTGTGAAATAAATGATGCGCCAAGGTTTCAGTGGCGAGGCTTTATGTTGGATGAATCGCGTCATTTTTTTGGTAAGGAAAAGGTTAAGCAACTGCTGGATTGGATGGCCTTTTACAAGCTGAATAAATTTCACTGGCACCTTACCGATGTTGACGGCTGGCGGATAGAAATAAAAAAGTACCCTAAACTAACTTCAATTGGCGGGATAGGTAATAAAACCGACTCAACGGCTGAGGCCAGGTATTATACCCAGGCAGATATTAAAGAGATTGTAGCCTATGCTGCTGAGCGGTTTATAACGGTTATTCCCGAAATTGACATGCCCGGCCATGCAACAGCAGCTAATAAGGCTTATCCTGAATATAGCGGGGGAAGCATAAATAAATATCCCAACTTTACCTTCGACCCGGCTAATGAAAAGACATACCAGTTTTTGGCTGATATTCTTAAGGAAACCAATTCGCTGTTTCCGGCCGGGATGATCCATTTGGGTGGAGATGAAGTGGCTTTGGGCATCCAGGCCTGGGCAGGCAAACCCGCTATTATGGACATGATGGCGAAGAACCGATTCACCTCACTTGCCGACCTTGAACATTACTTTTTTCGCCGCATGGCTGATACGGTTATAGGGATGAATGACAAGATCCTTTGCTGGGATGAAGCTGCCGAAACAGATTTACCCGCCAATAAAACCATTGTGTTTTGGTGGCGGCAAAATGTGCCTTCGCAGTTACAATTGGCGCTTCAAAAAAAATACCAGGTTGTACTTTGCCCAAGGCTCCCTTTGTATTTTGATTTTGTGCAGGATAAGAGCCATGTTTCAGGGCGCAAATGGGTTGGTACATTTAACAGCATAAGCAGTGTTTATAATTTCCCTTATAAAGAATTTCCGGCCGATCAATTACAGTCGGGCCAGATCCTTGGCATCCAGGCAAACATCTGGACTGAACTGGTGGGCTCGGAAAAACGACTGGATTTTATGATCTTCCCACGCATGGCAGCCCTTTCAGAAGCCTCATGGACGGATTCAGCTAACAAAGATGAAAATTCATTTAATGAAAGATTACGTTCTGATTTTGTGCTGTATGACAAGGCTGGGATCTATTATTTCAATCCCCTGGATCCTTCAATGCATCCCGAAGCTATTGATTTTGCGCCAAAAATTATAAAGCCATTAGTTAAGGAGAAGCATCACAAACGCGGACACAAATCAAGGTTGAGTGAGCGGCATACAAAAAGCAGTCACACTAAAGCTAAACAGCATCATCCAAAAACTTCAGGAAAGCAAAAAATAAAGCATCACTAAAACAGCTGTATGTAAATTTTTGCGTAGTATTTTCACTAATCTCATTAAGTATTGAGGCTTATTAGCATTACTTTTAACAGCGTAAAACAAGTAATCTCTATTAAGCAATATCATTTTGAAAATCATTCGCCTTACTTCTGAAAGATCCCAGACCGGAACACTACTTGCCATTATTTTAATACTGCTTGCATTTGTTAACAATGCTTATAGCCAGGCTGAAGTTGAGCCATGGGGCAACATAACGGGCATTCGTAAACAAGGGCAGCTTTTTGATTTTGAATCAAGCATAAAAGTGGTTAGTACTGACAGGAAACATGTAGCTATTACGGCTAAGGAAAAACAAAGTCCCCATTACAAACGGGTTGCCGATGATGAGCAGGAGGTGACCACCTGGATTGATAGCTTGTTTTTTAAAGAGAACGTTAAGGATAATGGTGCGGGAAAAATAAGGGTAACTATACAGCTAACTTCACATAAAGATACCGTATTGAAAGGTGTTTATTTTTGCGTTACTTTACCCAATGAATATTTAAACGCCGACCTCCGTTATTCAA
>JAQBOS010000207.1 GCA_028287925.1 Mucilaginibacter sp.
GAATTGGGCGGTTTCCCGGGTTATTATGCTACTTATTTAAAAAAGTATCAGAAACTGGATACCACCCTGTTTGATTATTATATAAACCAGGATTTGATCAATCAGCTGCTTGAAAAAAATGGACTGAAACCTGGCGATATCAATATCATTGAAGCCGACCTGTTTAACTACCAGCCCGAAAAGATTTACGATATGGTGCTTTCTTTTGGGTTGATTGAACATTTTAACGATACCAAAGCCATTATTGAAACCCATCTGCAATTTTTAAAACCTGGTGGAGTATTGTTTATTACCCTGCCCAATTTTAAAAGCGTTAACGGCTGGGTGCAGCGCAAATTCGACAAGGAGAATTACGATAAGCACAATATCAACAGCATGGATCTGCAGCTTTTAAAAGATAGTTGCAAGCAATTAGGCTTAAAGGAAATAGAATCGTATTATCATGGCCGGTTTACTGTTTGGCTTGAGAATAAATCGGAACAAAGCAAAGTTGCGAAAGCAATTGTAAGGGCTATTTGGTTTGCCGGTAAAATTGCTACCAGGATTGTGCCTGTTGAAAGCAAATCGTTATCACCTTATATTGTTTTAAAGGCTGTAAAATAACGTTTTCCTGTTCTGTGTATCGCAGGGCGTTGCCCTGCGCTGGTATGTTGGACCCTTACAGGGCCAGGGAAATCGAAAAGATAACATTCCTAAGCCCCGAAGGGGCGGCATCCATCAGCGCAGGTCGCAGGCCTGCGCGTGAAAGACGTGCACATCGCAGATAATCCCATTCATATTTAAAAATCTCTATTCCCTATATTATATTGTTTTGAAGGCGGTAAAATAGTACTTTAACAAAAAATTATATTTTCTGACACAGACGCAATCGATCTTGCGTCTTTACATTAATTGAATGTAAAACCATATGAAAAAAATTTACCTGCTGTTATTTTCGATAGCCTTTTTCCAAAATCTTGCCAAAGCGCAAACCACAGAAACTTATTTTACCTCGTACCCAACGCTTACCCCCGACGGTAAAACAGTAATTTTTAGTTACGAGGGCGATTTGTGGAAGGCTGATATTAATAACCCGGTTGCATCAAGAATAACGGCCATGCAGGGCGAGGAAACCAGGCCGCATGTATCACCCGATGGTAAGTGGCTGGCTTTTTCTTCAAACCAGTTTGGCAATAATGATGTATACGTAATGCCGGTTGCCGGCGGCGAGATCAAACAGCTTACCTTTCACAGCGCCAGCGATGAGGTTGATTCATGGAGCTGGGATTCAAAATCCATCTACTTTACATCGAATAGGTATAATATGTTTAGTGAGTATAAAGTGGGCCTGAACGGCGGCACACCGACCCGCGTGTTCGAAAATTATTTTAATACCATCCATGATGTATTTGAGCACCCGAAAACCGGGGAACTGTTTTTCAGCAATACCTGGGAGAGCTATATTTTTGAACAGCGCAAACATTATAAAGGCGCTTATAATCCGGATATTCAGTCGTACAACCCTAAAACTAAAGCCTATAAACAATACACTGACTGGGCCGGAAAGGATTTTTGGGCATCGCTTGATCAAAAGGGCAAGATCTATTTTGTATCTGACGAAGGCAACAGCGAATATAATCTGTACACATTTGTTGACAGTAAAAAAACAGCCCTTACCCAGTATCCTACTTCAATTAAACGGCCCTTTGTAAGCGCCAATGGCGAAAAGGTGGTATTTGAAAAAGATTACCAGCTTTACGTATATGATGTGGCATCAAAGCAAACACAAAAACTGAATTTCACCATTTCGCGTAATGATGTGCTTGGCAAACAGAACGAGTTTGATGTGAAGGGTAAAATTGAAGCGATGGATGTATCTGTTGATGGAAAGAAAATGGCTTTTGTAAGTCGCGGTGAGCTTTTTGTGAGCGATGTGGAAGGCAAATTTATAAGTAAGATAGAACGCGGCAATGCTGAGCGGGTTACCGATGTAAAATGGCTGCCTGATAATAAATCGCTGCTGTTTAGTCAAACGCTTGGCGGTTATACCAACTGGTACACCATTGCTGCCGATAAGCCGGGGAAGGAGAAACAAATAACCACCAATAAAGCAAACAACAGGGCGATAACAGTAAATAAAGAACATACAAAAGGCGTTTATTTGAGTGGAAGAAATGAAGTAAGGTTAATTGATCTGAAAACTTTAGAAAGCAAAGTAGTTGCTACTGATGAGATCTGGGGATTTGAAAATTCACAGCCTTTTATCTCATCGAACGGGGAGTATGTAGTGTATACCGCTTATCGCAATTTTGAGCAGGATATATTTATTTATGGGATCAAATCTAACAAAACAATAAATCTTACCAATAGCGGGGTAACGGAAACGGAGCCTTATTGGTCGCCTGATGGGAAGTATATTTATTTTACTTCGGCACGTACGCAACCCGCGTATCCTACAGGGGGAGGTGACGCTCACATTTACCGGATGCCGCTTCAAAAGTTTGATGATGCATTCCGCATGGATAAATTAAGGGAGTTGTTCAAAGAAGAAAAAAAGGACAGCACTGCCAATAAAAAAGACAAAGACAAAAAGAAGAACGACAAAAAAAAGCCTTTATCTGAACAGCCTACACCAAAGCCTCCTGCTGATATTGTGATCAATACGGATGACATTATGAAGCGGCTGGAGCAGATCAGCCCTGATTTTGGCAGTCAGCGATCTCCAATTGTTATTCAAAAAGGCGAAAAAACGCTGGTGTTTTTTGTATCCAATCATGCCGAAGGCAAATGGGCGCTGTACCGTACCACCATTCAGCCATTTGAGGATAACAAAACAGAAAAGGTTAGCGATGATGTGCGTGGTTATGATATTGTTGCAGCTGGCGATAAATTTTATGCTTTAGCGGATGGCAATGTTTTCACGTTGAACATCGACAATAATAAAATGGATAAAATAGACATCGGCTATAAATTTGACCGGAACCTTGCCGGTGAATTTAAACAGATGTATGACGAGGCATGGGCCGGATTGGAAGAAAATTATTATGACGGCGACTTCCATGGGGCCGACTGGAAAAAAATGCATGACCGTTACAGCATTTACCTGCCTTATGTAAACAACAGGGCAGATATTAGAGTCCTGCTGAATGACCTGCTGGGCGAGCTTAACTCATCGCACCAGGGCTTTTACTCGAACGGAAGCGAGGAGCATAAAACCCTGAATTATACCACCATGGAAACAGGGATAATGTTTGATAATGATGACTCTTACAAAGTGGCAACAGTACTAAAAAACAGCAATGCCGACAAAGCGGGCGTAGACGTAAAAGCTGCCGACCGCCTGAAAGCTGTGAACGGCCAGCCTGTTGATGAAAAGCAAGACAGGAATATTTACTTTACCAAACCATCGCAGGATAAAGAGAT
>JAQBOS010000216.1 GCA_028287925.1 Mucilaginibacter sp.
CCTATAACTTTATATTCAGCTGATGAGCCCGGAATTACAGGGTTTGCAAAAACAATGTTTTGCAAAGGATTTATCTTAGCGCCTGATTTTTGAGCAACCTGGTCAATAGATGATGACCCGTTTAATGCCGATTGCAGTTTATCAGTTAATAACTTGCCTTTAACTTTATTTTTAACCAGTGGCTCAATTTGCTTTTTAACAGCATCAAGCGATAGCTGACCTTTAGGTTTAATTTGTACTAAATGTGCAACAATGTATTGATCGCCGGTGATGTAAACTTTGTCAGAAAAATCACCTTTTTCAGCACCAAAGGCCCATTTAACAATGTCGCGGGCGCTTTCAACGCCTGGTAATGAAGCTGCTACTCCATTTACATCAGTTGCAGTTTTTGTTTTCAGCCCTTCTTTTTTAGCCACTTCATCAAAATTCTCTTTTGTTAAGTTACCTAAAAATCCTTGTGCTTTGCTGTATATAGCTGTTTGTGTAGCGCTGCTGGCCTTTAAAGGCACGTCAACAAGCGCAACCTTTACCACTTTTGATGATCCTTTCTGATCTTCTATCTCGATCAGGTGAACGCCATATTGTGAAGCAACAACTTTCAGCTCGCCTTTTTTGCCGCTAAACACTGCATCCTCCAAAACAGGGGGCAGTGCGCCTCGTGCAAATGTTCCAAGGTCTCCGCCTTTTACAGCTGTGTTTTTATCAATAGAAAACATGTTTGCAAGGTCTGCAAATGATTTTCCGCCCGCAATCAATTTTTTAAGCGAGTCGGCCTTAGCCATTGCTTTATCAAGGCCAATTGATTTATCATCAATAACTATATGGCGTGCTTTTACTGAATCAGGTTCGGTGTGCGAATCAACAAGTTTTGCAATTTTATAGCTTCCGCCTGTTAAGTAAGGACCATACATAAAACCTTTAGACGCGGTAAACATTACCGAGTCAAGCTTTGGATCCAGACGGCCTTTATGCAAATAAACCAAGGGCACTTTTGTTTCAGAATTTATCTGTACAAAAAGCGAATCGTTGGTTGATGCTTTAAATTCGGTTGCTAATTTATCAGCCTGCAGTTTAATAGCTGCCGAGTCGGCTTTTGATGGTGATGCATTAAAGCTCACGTAATCAAAAGTTCTTAATTCCTGTGGTGCTTTAAACTCGCCTTTATGCTCATCATAATAGCTTTGATAATCGGCATCGGTAACGGTAACCTTATTATCAGGTACTGATGCGTAGTCAAGCGTAACATACTTGAAATTAGCAAGCTTGTTTTTGGCCTGGTAATCTTCTTTGGCATCAAGCGAGTTAACATATAGTCCGGTAGTAACCAGCGCAATATATTTTTGATTTAATTTATTGTTTGCCAGGTTTTCGATAAAATCTTTCCATTGCTGCCTTAAAGGGTCATCTGCCTTTGCTGCCTGTAAATTAGTTTTGAAGGTATTAAACCTGTTTATATCTACTTTACCTGTTTGCGGATCGCCAAAAGCCTGCACTATCTGCGGGTCGGGGTTATTTCCGTTAACCATTGAGTTAACTTCATCATCACCAACCACTAAACCAAGTTTCTCAACTTCCTTTTTCAGGATCAACTGGCTAATAGTTTGGTTCCAGGTAGTTTCCTGTACATAAGCCGTTATCTGCGGCGTTAAATTACTCTGACCTGATTGCTGTTTAAACTGAGCACTATTCTGCTCAAACTTTTTGTTGTACTCATCATACGCAACTTTTTCGCCGCCTACTTCGCCCAGCAAATTACGGTCATCCCTAAAAAATGACCCACCCGATCTAACAACTTCGCCCGCAATAAACGCAAGCAGTGCAAATCCAATAAAAAATGCGAGAATCTTCCCCATTCGTTCCCGCAAAAAACCCATAATACCCATATACCTGTAAAATTATTTTATATTCTCAAAAGAGGGCGCAAGATACAATTTTTAGTAAAATTCTATAACACAAATTTTTGTGTATTTTTTTATTGAGAAAACGGTCTGCTTTTTACCTAAAACGCGTAAAATTCCCGCTGATTATAAATTCTTAAATTCGAAATCAAAATTCCGAAGTCCGAAATCCTGCTTATTGTAGTTTTTTTTCATCAACATGCCATAATCCTGTCGATCCCAGAATGTGCCATGGGAAAAGGCTTTCATTACTGTCAGCACCTACGCCATTCATTATATCACCATTAGGTGATACAATTTCAACAGCTTTTGTTGAATACATTTTTTTTGTATTCATATCGTATATTAACTCTTCCGATTTAAAGACCTGCCCCTGCGCATTGGTAGCCACTACATTTTTGCGAAACTCAATTATATTTTCCTTATCGCGCTGAACGGCATAATCAGAAACTATATTTCCCGATTCTTTTAAATCCGCATCATAAAAAATGATTTTAACGCCCTTGGGCATTTCTTTATAAGGCTTAGGTGTATCAGCATATTCAATCATTAAAGGGGCCGTCATGTGCGCTTTAACTTTTGCCGAGTCGCTGTAAATTACATCCACACCGGTTGACCGTGATATTGGTTTATTTTCTTCTTTTGATGCTATTTTCTGAATGTCATTCAATGAATTTTCACACGCGCTTATCAGCAGTATGCAAATAAACAGTGCCGGCAAATATAGGCGCGATAACTTAATTGCCTGGCTATTCATAAACTTTGCGGATCAGGATTCTGGATACAATAATTAGGACTAAAAAAATGCAAACCGATTAATTCCATGTCAGAAAATATGCTTTTCATTTTTTTCTATCGATAAAACCAACTCCCGGCTTTTGATTCCTGACTCTATAACGGCTTATTGGAACTTATATTTCTGGAACCACTTATCGTTAAGTGTAAAACCCAAATGTATATTAACATAGTTTTCCTTAACCAGTCCGTTATCTAAAGTACCGCGTTTACCAATCTCGGCCGATAGATTTACTTTATAGAATGTTGAAAGCGTTTGCGATGGTGATAGTGGCAAGCCCAAACCAAAAGTAACGGCATACCTGTTAATGTTGGTGTTGTTCAAATTCAAATAGGTTTCATCATATAAAAACCCTAAACGATAATCAACCCTTGCAAAATAATTACGCAGGGCATTAGCATTGGGAGTATACTGGCCGCCAACATTAAATGTTTTGCTATTTTGGAAACCGGCATTAGTACCGCCAATAGTAAGGTTGCTCCAATTACCCATAGTAAAATCGGCCCCAACCAGGTAGTGATTATCGTACTGATATGATACGCCAAAGTGATTGATCTGTGGCAGCTTTATTTTAGTTTTGCTGCTCTGCTTGTTCACTATCGAATCGGCTGGAGTATTTTCGTTTCCGCTGCTGTCATAAGTATACTGACTTACAATGTACGATGCTGTATTATTTATAGTATTGCCGGTTGATGCTGAATAACCGAAAGTAAGGTGCTTGACATTGTTGTCAAAATCAAATGAATATTGTAATCCGAAATCGTAATTTAAACCGCGAATACTGTTACTTTCCTCAATTCTTGAATTTAATGTACCGTACAGGTTTGGAATTTCTGTTGAGCTGGTTTGTATCAAATTACCAAATATATAGGATACGTTAGCACCAATATAAAGATGTTTGGTAACGCCAATGCCATAACCAAAGTAAGCTTTAGACAAACCACCATCGCCCTTATAAAGATAATTTACCGCATTGGTGTCTGCAGGTGAGCCTGAGCCCAGGTTTGCCTTTGTTTGTTTATAGTTGTAGCCCATTTCGCTGTAGGGCATTAAACCAAAGCTTAGTGCGGAGCGTCTGCTTACAGGCACAGCAAAATTAATATGGCTTAGCCTGAAATTAGCATTGCTTACACTGGTTTGCCCGGTTTGGCTTAAGTTAACTATGTTTGAATACAAACCAACGTCAAAAGTGGTATAATTAATAAATCCGTATGAAGCAGGATTAAGCACGTTGATAGTGTTAAAATTGTTGATCTTATTTATAGCGGTAGCTATACCACCCATAGCCCTGTTTTGCGGCAGTATTGAAGGATCAATATCACCTAATCCATACCTGGAATAAGGTGAACTGGTAGTGGCCGTTGATTGCGCTTTTGCGCCGAATGCAGAAACAGCAAGTAAAATTATTATAAAAAACCTGGTATATTTAATCATTATTAGTTTGTATGGCTGCGTTTAATCCTTTTAGAACCAAGTGAGGTTCAATTTTTATATAGGGGGCAAAGATGCTATTTTTTAATAGCGTATCAAAAAAAATACTGTCTCCGCCGGTTAGTATAATATTCAGTTGTTTTGTGTCCTTCTTATAGTGTTCAATAAATCCCGTCAATTCATATT
>JAQBOS010000411.1 GCA_028287925.1 Mucilaginibacter sp.
AACTCAGTGTACATAAGCGGCACCAATACCTGCCCCCCACCAAAAATCAGGATGCCGTTGCGATAAAAATTCTCAAACAAACGGATGGGTAAACTAAATACCGATGTTTGATTTACAACAGCGCCCAGCACAGCAAAAAACAAAAGGATGCCGATAAAGTAAGTTACTTTGTTAGGGTTTACATTCGAAAATAATTTAACCCGGAGCTCATTTTCCTGGGGCTGGGTTTCCAGGGCTGATGAAATAATTCCCCCTATTAAAATAAGCAAGGGAAAAGCATAAGCATTTTGCAGTATCAGCGTAGCAATAAGCGAGCCTATTGCAAGCATAGTACTGACCCTTGTTTTTAAGAACTTATTGGCAAATGTATAGGTAGCATAAGCAACAATACCCACAGCTATAGGTTGCACAAACCGCAGGATCTCGGTAAACTTAGCTTTGTTAGCAAACATATTGTAGCTTATTGCAGCAAGGCACATGATAGTTGCCGATGGCAGGATCCAGATCAGGAACGTAACGAGAGCCAGTCGCAGCCCTCCAACTTTCCAGGCAATCCCAACAAGGGTTTGTGTTGATGACGGGCCGGGCAATAACTGGGCTAAGGCGTTTAGCTCCATCAATTCTTCTTCGGTAATATACCTGCGTTTTTCAACAAACTCGCGCAGCAATACAGCAATATGCGCCTGGGGGCCGCCAAAAGCAGTAAATGTGTATAAAGTTACATCCCGTAAAAAAATTAGCTGTTTGTTAGTCATTGTCGTTCACTGGTTCATTAGTGCATTGGTTCATTGGTCTTAGCTGTTGGGTTAATAGTTATTTATATTTTTCCGACTGATACCAATAAACTAATGAACCAGTGAACTAATAAACATTCTAATACTCATCCGTTAATTCATCATAAACACCTTTTAATTCCGAAAATGCGTGGTTGTCGCGCTTATCGCGTGCTACTGTCATGCCGGTTTCATAAGTGGTTATGGCATCCTGTTTACGGCCCAGCGCCTCGTACAGCTTGCCTAAATGGTAGTAAGTACCCACATAATCACGATGATTATTTACCAGATCTTCGTAATATTCAAGTGCCTTATCTGTTTGATTGATACGCAGATACTCTGTTGCCAGCGCATATTTTAAAAACGGATCTTCCGGTTCATTCTTTATAAATTCCAATAGCTTCTCTAATCTGCTTATCTGCATTTTAAACTCTCTCTTTTTTAACTAAATTTGCACAAACCTATTTATAACTGAAAAACAATTTGTTTCATTTACTTATAGGCATCATCCTTAAACAACAGTACGATGAAAATCCTGGTTTGCATAAGCAATGTCCCTGATACAACGACAAAAATAACTTTTACTGATAATAACACCCAATTTAATAATAACGGTGTTCAATTTATATTAAACCCTTACGATGAGATTGCATTAGCACGTGCAATTGAGCTAACTGATGGCGGTAATGGCACAGTAACGGTAATAAATGTTGGCGAGGCTACAACAGAGCCTACCATCCGCAAAGCCCTTGCTATTGGCGCTACTGATGCAGTACGTGTAAATGCTAAACCGCATGATGCATGGTACGTTGCTTACCAGGTGGCCGAATATGTAAAGGCAAATCCTTTCGACCTGATATTAACGGGTCGCGAATCCATCGATTATAACGGCTCAAAAGTATCGGGCATGATAGGCGAACTTTTGGATCTGCCATCGGTTTCAATCATAAAAAAGCTGGACATTGAAGGTGATAAGGTAACTGTTGAGCGTGAAATTGAAGGCGGTAAGGAAGTATTAACTATCCCGTTGCCTATTGTTGCAGGTACAGCAGAAGGCGTTGCCGAACCCAAGATCCCAAACATGCGGGGCATTGTGTCGGCACGTACCAAACCTTTAAATATTATTGAACCGGTTGAGGTAAAAACATTTTCAGAAATTATTAGTTATGAAACACCTGCCCCACGCGGACATGTAAAACTGGTTTCTGCTGATGAAACCGCCAAACTGGTTGATCTGCTGCACGAAGAAGCACGGGTTATTTAAATAAAAGCCTTAATCCTATTAATGATCTTATTATAACTATATGTCAGTTTTAATTTATACGGAAAACGCAGACGGAAAATTCAAAAAATCAACCTTTGAAGCTGTTTCTTATGCCCGCGCCATTGCCGATCAGAATAATACCAATTTGGTTGCTATCTCCATTGGTGAGGTAAGCAAGGACGAATTAACCGCACTCGGTAAATACGGAGCCGAAAAAGTTTTAAATGTTTCGAACGCGAAACTGAAAAACTTTATAAACCAGGCTTATGCCTCAGTAATTGCAGAAGCTGCTAAAAAACAGGGTGCGGATGTTATCGTATTATCCAACTCATTTTCGGGCCGGGGGTTGGCTCCGCGGATTGCGGTTAAACTGGAAGCCGGGCTTGCAGATGGCGCAGTATCATTACCTGAACAAAGCAATGGTAAGTTTACCGTTAAAAAAACGGCATTTTCGGGTAAGGCATTTGCAGTTGTTGAACTAACATCAGCCAATAAAGTGATCTCTTTAACGCCGAACTCCTATAAAGTAGTTGAAAAAAGCGTTACCTCCGCTGTTGAAGATTTTGCCGCCGAAGGTAACGCTTCAGATTTTAAGGCCCTGATCAAAGAAATTGTACGCTCAACCGATAAAGTTTCATTACCCGATGCTGATATAGTTGTTTCAGGCGGCCGCGGACTTAAAGGCCCTGAAAACTGGGGCATGGTTGAAGAGCTTGCAGAGCTGCTTGGTGCAGCTTTAGCTTGCTCAAAACCGGTATCAGATAGCGGCTGGCGTCCGCATAGTGAACATGTTGGACAAACGGGTATAGCTGTTAGTCCAAATTTGTATATTGCAATAGGAATTTCGGGTGCAATACAACACCTTGCCGGCGTTAGCTCATCAAAGGTTATTGTTGTTATAAATAAAGACCCGGAGGCTCCGTTTTTTAAAGTGGCTGATTATGGCATTGTTGGCGATGCATTTGAAGTTGTACCAAAACTAATTGCAGCAATTAAAGAATATAAAGCTTCTGTATAAAAAAAGGATCTGTTGTGATGGGTAATGATATGAAAAAAATAAAACTGGACATTGTTGGCTTGTCCTACAGCCAAACACAGTCTGGTGCCTATGCGTTGGTTTTGGGCGAAGTAAGCGGCCGCAGAAGGCTTCCTATTATTATTGGGAGCTTTGAAGCGCAGGCCATTGCAATAGAGATTGAGAAGATGACCCCCAGTCGTCCGCTTACTCATGATCTTTTTAAAAGCCTTGGGGAAGCATACAATATTAAGATCCAGGAAATTGTAATTTATAACCTGGTTGACGGCATTTTTTATTCCAAGCTGATTTGCACTGATGGCAAAAAGGTGGTTGAAATTGATGCGCGCACAAGTGATGCTATTGCTGTTGCCGTAAGGTTTGACTGCCCCATTTATACCTTTGAGTTTATACTTTCAACAGCAGGGATAGTAATTGAAGGGAATGATTTTGTTTACCTGGAAAACATTAACGAAACCAAGGAAGAAAAAACTGCTGCGCCAGCTTCGGCAAGCGGATTTACTGCGTTAAGCGTAGACGAGTTGAAAAGCAAATTACAGGAAGCCCTGGCAGAAGAATCATACGAAAAAGCTGCCAAGATCCGCGATGAACTGAACAAACGCAAAGCGTCCTGATTTCCTTAAACCTATAAAAGATAACAATTAACGGAAAGTTGAAATTTTGTTCTGTTTCACACTAATTCTACAGTTTATAGTTTTCTGATTCACATTTATTTCGCTATTTTCCGGCTTTTAATTTAATGCTGAGCATTTCTTATTTTAAATTGGCCCTATATGAATATTAAGTTTCGCTTAATACTGATGAATTTCATGCAATATTTTATTTGGGGAGCATGGCTGCTTACTATAGGCGCCTACTGGTTTCAAAATAAACATTGGTCGGGCGCGCAATTCGGGGCTATATTCTCCACCATGGGTATTTCGGCTATTTTTATGCCGGCCCTTACAGGCATAATTGCCGACAGGTTTATTAATGCCGAAAAGTTATATGGGGCAATGCATATTTTGGGTGCGTTAACTTTGTTTTCCCTACCGCTGGTAAAAGACCCTACAACATTCTTTTGGGTGATTTTACTTAATATGGTGTTTTATATGCCAACATTGTCATTATCCATCACCGTTGCATTCTCAGCATTAAAGCGGAACAAAATAGACATTGTAAAAGAATACCCCCCTATCCGTATTTGGGGAACTATCGGTTTTATAGCAGCGCTTTGGACAGTTAGTATTACCCATAACGAGACTTCGGTGAATCAATTCTATATCGCTTCTGCAATTTCGCTGACGCTTGGCATTTACTCTTTTACACTTCCAAAATGTCCTCCGCTGGCAGCCAAAACAGCACATAAATCGTTTGCAAGCTCGTTGGGGCTCAACGCATTTTCATTATTTAAAACACCGCGATTTGCCATTTTCTTCGCGTTCTCCATGCTTTTGGGCGCGGCATTACAGCTTACCAATGCCTATGGAGATACCTATATCCATGATTTCGCCAAAATCACAGCATACCAGGGGCTCACTGCCGTTAAATATCCGGCAATCATTATGTCAATATCTCAGTTCTCTGAAGTTGCATTTATTTTGGCAATTCCCTTTTTTCTGCGAAAATTTGGGATTAAATATGTGATGCTGTTCAGCATGCTGGCATGGGTTTTACGGTTTGGCCTTTTTGCCTTTGGCGATCCTGCCGGTGGATTGTGGATGATCATATTGTCATGCATAGTTTACGGGATGGCCTTTGATTTCTTTAATATATCAGGATCCTTATATGTGGAAACACAAATTCCGCCTGAGATAAGAGGCAGCGCGCAAGGGTTATTTATGATGATGGTAAACGGTTTTGGCGCATTGTTCGGGAGCTTTACAAGTGGTGTGTTAATTGATAAATTTTTTACCCACGCCGATCAAAGCAAAAACTGGCAGGGCATCTGGCTTACTTTTGCAGCCTATGCGCTGGTAATTGCAGTTATTTTTCCATTTGTATTCAGATATAAACATAACGCTGCGCTTAAGCACGCTATTAAACATGCCTAAACAATTTCTTTAATACAGAAAATGAAAAAACATTACAGGCACGAAAACGACTGCCTTAACTGCGGTACTTTATTAGAAGGAAAGTTTTGCCATAATTGCGGCCAGGAAAACCTGCAAATAAAGGAAAGCTTTGGCCACATGATGAACCATGCCATCAGCGATTATTTTCATTTCGATCACCAGTTTTTTCATACCCTAAAACCCCTCCTCTTTAAGCCGGGTTACCTTACCAATGAATATATGGCCGGCCGGCGTGCGCAATACCTGCATCCGGTTAAGATGTATATTTTTATCAGCATTGTTTATTTCCTTTTGCTATTTCAAAACGCCCATGAAAAAGTTACGGTTAAACCGGCAGTGTCAACAAAGCCTGTTGCTACCAAACAGGTATCAGATTCGGTAAACCGGCAAATTGCGAAAAATCCTAATTTAAGCGCGGCTCAAAAAAAGCAGATCCAGCAAATGGTAACAAGCTATGCCGGTGGCATTGTTAAAGTAACCCATACCGGCGAACCGGATACCGCTGAACAACGAAACGGCTTATTTGCAACTAAAGACACCAGCTACCAGCAATACCTGGACAGACAACAAAAATTACCCGCGGCAAAACGGGATGGTTTTTTAAAAATGGAGATCCGGAAAAAAGCTATTACTTACCAGCGTAAATATGGTTCAAGGGCCAAGGAGGTTTTTTTTGAGGAATTTAAGCATAACATCCCTAAAATGATGTTCCTGATGTTACCGTTATTCGCTTTGATCCTCAAAATAACTTTTTCAAAAAGCCGGAAGTTTTATGTGGAGCATTTGATCTACACCTTTCATCTGCATTGCTTCTATTTTATATTCCTGACATTTATTATGCTGCTTGAGCTAATTATCCCACCAGATTGGGTTATAGTGGAATGGCTAAACCTGGCTGCTACGGTGTATGTTTTCTGGTATATATTCAGGTCACTAAGGGTTGTTTATAATCGCAGCATTTTCCGGACTATCACTAAGATGATAGGGATGTCAATCATGTACATGGTTGTCTTTATCTTTTGCGTTTCACTCGTGCTTTTTATTACTGCATTACTGGCCGCCTAATTACCAAAAGCATCCAGGGCAGCTGTTGGCTTTCCGCTGCTATCAAAAGCGCCCAGGCCATAGTTTTGCCAGTTATACGATTCCGGCTCCCAGTAAAAAACGCCCAGGCCATTGCCACTTGCAACCGAATTGGTTTTGGTGATAAGATCTGAAAGAAAACCCCTGGCTGTGGTTGGAGCAGATGCATCCATACCTACTTCAACT
>JAQBOS010000240.1 GCA_028287925.1 Mucilaginibacter sp.
GTGGTCGCCAGCAGGATGATGTGAGCGGTTTAATTGGCCAGTATGCCCATGGCAACGAGCCAAGCCACCACATGGCCTACCTGTATAACTTTACAGATGCACCTGAGAAAACTCAGCTCTACATCAGCCGTATTTTACGCGAGGAATACAGCGACAAACCCGATGGACTATCCGGCAATGAAGATTGCGGGCAAATGTCAGCCTGGTATGTAATGAGCTCGTTAGGCATCTATAATATTGCGCCGGGGCAACAGCAGTTTCAAATCGGCATCCCACAGTTTGATAAAGCGGTTATTAACCTGGAGAACGGTAAAAAATTCACCATCACCAATTCCGGTGCAGGCGTAAGTCGCGCTAATATTTACCTGCAGGGCATGAACCTCAACAAAAAAGCATACAACAAGCTTTATATTGATTATGCCGCCATTGCCAATGGCGGCGATTTTGAAGTGCTGACCGGCAAGCTGCCAAACAGCCTTTTTGTTCAGAGTCTTGAAAAACCAACCTCAAAAATTACGGATAGCCTGATCATATCCGATCCGTATATTATTGCGCCATCCAAAACATTTAAACAGCCCATGCAGGTCGAAATAAAATGCGCCGATAAAAACGCAAAGATCTTTTATACAACTGACGGCTCTGCTCCTACAGTCAACTCGACTTTATATACTACACCTCTGAATGTCACATCAAACAGTACCATTAAAGCCATAGCTATTGATGGCGGCAAATCAAGCTTCGCAGTTTCAGGCACATTTAACAGGATCAGGGATGATATTAAGCTAACGCTTGTAAACAAATACCTGCCAAACTATGCCGACCAGGGCGATAATACACTAATAAACGGCATCCGTGGTAAAGCCAACTGGCGCCTGGGCAACTGGCAGGGCTACCAGGGCAATGATCTAATTGCCATACTTGATCTGCAGCAGGTAAAACCTGTTAAACTGGTAAGCTTTGGAGCACTACAGGATAGCGGCTCATGGATAGTATTCCCAAAACAGGTTGAATATTACACCTCAAACGATGGTGTAAATTATAAGCTGGTCGCAACCGTAAACACAAAAGTGGATGTAAAAGATCTTGAAGTACAAACCCAGGACTTTACCGCCACCCTAAACATGCAAACAAGATATATCAAAGTAGTAGCCAAACAATACGGCCCGCTGCCCGACTGGCACGAAAGCAAAGGCAGCCCATCATATATTTTTGCGGATGAGATAGTTGTTGAGTAAGGATCACTGATTTAGGCTGATAATTTTGATGAAGCTGATTTTTTTTTGAACCATGATCAAAGGATTAAAAGATTCTCAGGATTAATGAATAGCAAGGTATCAGATTAGATCAAGTCATCCTTAAATCAGGAAAATCATGGTTCAAAAAACAGTTACAAACGTTAAACTTACGAAGTTTTAAAAACTTCGTAAGTTTTCTTCGCTTTCTCCAAAAATCAACGAAATCATTCAATCATCCTAAATCAGCGGTGCGGTCCGTTCTTCAGCACCCATTCCGCCACTTTTCTCCCAACATCCTGTGCCGAGCTATTCTCAAACGCATAATGAATCCCGCCATAGATCCGACTATAACCATTCTCAAATTCAACCGCGCTTAATGATTCAACAACACGGGCAGGCTCGCCATCGGTTGTGGTATGCAGTTCTAAATGATTTTTATCACCAAAAAACTTCTTTAATATTTCATAACCTGCGGTAACGGTCGCGCTGTGCCCGCTTGGGTAGCTTGGGTGCGCAGGCGTAGTGATCAATGGCGTCCAGGTTGTATAAGCTTTTACTGAGCCATCAGCTTCGGCGTTTAGTGCGGTTACAGGCCTCCATGCTAAATATTTATATTTGCCACCCCAAATTTCAATGCGTGCATCAGCTTCGGCAATATCAACCAAAACAAAAATAAGTGCATTTTCCTCAAGGGTTGTGCCATGGCTTACGGCAAGCAATCGGGCTCCCTCATTAACGGTAAGCTCCGCATCCTGTTTATAAAACTGGGCAATATGAGTTTGATCTTCCGTACGCTTGGTACTTTTGATTTCGCCAAGCTCATTAACCTCAGCTAATGCTTTTTTATATTCAGCGCTTCCGATTGCAGGTGGTGGTACAGGCAAAAATTGTTTGCCGCTTTTTAAAAGGAACGGTTTTACATTTCCCCATTCCACATCAATCCCGGGAGCAAATTTGCCGGGTGTGGGCCGGTACGCCCCTACTCCGGGCTTTTCCGGACCTGCATAGGTAGTAAGCGGACTTGAGCCATCATTTGCCCGCAAGGCTATAATATCCGCAGCGGCGGCAGCGCCAACTTCCCGGCCTGCATTTACCGGGCCGTCTGTTATGCCCTGCAAGCTATTGGTCAATGCCGAATCAAGTGCCGGCCTTTGCGCCGGGAAATAATTCACCAGCACATCATGCGCCGCCTGCACTACTGCAGCCTGCGCCGAAGCCGGGCCTGATGGCTCCACATTATAATGATACGGAGTACCGATATGTTTAATAGAATTTACTGCATCGTAAACCGCAATAGCTTCAATAGCCTCGGTCCGACTAGCCAGGTTACTGTTTTGTTTTGCAATTTTTGTTGCCTTAACGGTTATAAGGTTCCATTGAACTATAACATCGGCATTCGCCGGTTTTGGCTGCAAGGCAAAAGTGTTATTAATAAATAATATCCCTGCGCTGATAATTGTTGAGATAAATAAGGATCTGTTCATGATAAGCTAAATATCCAACAAATATAAGAAAGTATATAATATCTATAGTTTTTATAGATTTATTTAATAATTTATTAACCGTTGATTTATGTGATTAAATGATTGCGTTGATAATTTTGACCTATAACTAAAAGTATCAGGACAGTTTTTCATCTCAAAAAATCAGCTTCATCAAAAAAATCAGCCTAAATCAGTGATCCAGTAACTTCCTCGCCTCATCCAGTTTCGCCTTCTCCTCCTTTGGCAAAACCGGGTATTTCAAATCAAGGCCTTTTAAAGTTTCCAGTATAATAGTTGAGATGGCCAGCCGGGTGAACCACTTTTTATCAGCAGGTATAACATACCAGGGGCATTGCTTTGTAGCAGTTTCTTTTATGGCCTTTTCATAAGCCTTCATATAATCATCCCAACACTCCCGTTCCCGGATATCTGCCGCCGAAAACTTCCAGTTTCTTTTAGGATCGTCAATTCGCTTTAAAAAGCGTTCTTTTTGCTCGTCTTTTGATACATTCAGAAAAAATTTGATGATCATAGTACCATTACTAACCAGGTGCTTTTCAAATGAACGGATACTTTCATACCGGTGTTCCCAAAAAGCATCGTCCACTTCTTTAACTGAATCAATTGAGTGGAGATGCTCATTCAGCAACAATTCGGGGTGTACTTTGGTAACCAGCACATTCTCATAGTGCGATCGGTTATGAACCCCTATGCGGCCGCACTCAGGCAAAGCCTTGTAATGCCGCCATAAAAAATCATGATCCAGCTCTTCTGTGCTGGGTTGTTTAAAACTATGTACCTCACAACCCTGCGGATTTAAGCCCGACATGGTATGCGCAATTGCACCATCTTTGCCTGCCGCATCCATAGCTTGAAATATAATGAGTAAGGAATACCGGTTATCAGCATATAATGTTGCTGCCAGATCAAAGGTTTCCTTGATCAACTCCTGCAATACGGGCTCCGCATCCTCCTTTTTAAAGCCATCTGAATTTGCCGGGTCAAAATCTTTAAGTGAAAATTTTTCACCGTCAGTTATTTTAAATTTCTTAATTATGCTTTTCATTTTATAAAATTGGTAAATGCAAGTTAACTTAAAATTTACCTCCAAAAATTACGTTGTTAATATTTGTTAAATTGCCAATGATTTAGGCCATTATTTTACATCTTTACCCCATGTTCAGACGGATAAAAAACCAATACCTGAGATATTTTTTAATCTTTATCTACTTTGTTATTATATTTTTCTGCGCCATTGAAATAAATTTCCTTTGGTTGTTTGGCTATTCGCCTGATATGCACGACATTAAAAACCCAAGCATGTCACTGGCATCCGAGGTTTATTATGCCGATGGAACGCTGATTGGCCGTTATTATAAAGAAAACCGCTCCCCTGTTGAGTTCAAGCAGATCTCGCCCAATATTATAAATGCCCTTATAGCTACTGAAGATGTACGATTTTATCACCATAACGGCGTCGACTTTTATTCCTTTTTTACCAGCGTGCTTTCAACAGCCTCGGGCGAAAGACGAGGGGGCAGCACCATAACCCAGCAGCTGGCAAAAAACCTGTTCGAAACCCGTAAAAAGAAATCGCAGGGCTTTATAAAGCATGTTCCGGTTATCCGCACTATTGTTTTTAAATGCAAGGAGTGGCTTACCGCTTTTAAAATTGAACATGTTTACAGCAAGCAGGAGATCCTTACTTTATATCTCAATACCGTTCCGTTCGGCAATAATACATTTGGTATAAAAACAGCATCGTTAAAGCTGTTTAATAAAACCCCTGATAAGGTTAACGCTGATGAATCTGCCACACTGGTAGGGATGCTTAAGGCTACATCAACCTACAATCCTATAAATAACCCAAAACATTCGCTCGAAAGGCGTAATACCGTTCTGGGGCAAATGCTTAAATACAATTACATTAAAAAGGCTGATTACGACACCAGCATCAGCAAACCTATTAAGCTGGATCTAAGCTATGTTGAAAACGAAGGGCAGGGCGATTCGTATATTCGCCAGGCTGTTGGCCGCTGGTTGAAAAAATGGCTAAAGGAGAATGACTATGACCTTTATGAGGATGGCCTGAAAATATATACCACCATTGATCCGCGCCTGCAGCAATATGCAGAAGAAGCCGTTGCCGAAAAGATGAAGATGCTGCAAAAACGCTTCAATAACCTTTGGGGAAACAAAAACCCCTGGCAGGATTTGAATGGCGTTGAGATAAAAGACTTTTTGTTGAAAGCAGAGCAGCATTTACCTATTTATGCAATGCTTCAAAAAAAGTACGGCAATAATACAGCGCTTATAAATAAGTATTTTGAACAGCCCAAACACATGAAGGTATTTACATGGAATGGCGAAAAGGACACCACGTTTTCAAGCGCCGACTCTATAAAATATTATACCCGCCTGTTAAACACCGGCATGATGACCATGGAACCAACTTCCGGAAAAATAAAGGTATGGGTTGGCGGTATTGATTACCGGTATTTTAATTACGACCACGTAAACCAGGCCCGCAGGCAGGCTGGCTCAACATTTAAACCATTTGCTTATTTAACAGCATTGGATAATGGCTTTAGTCCCTGCGATAAATTTACCGATAAACCTGTATCTATTAAATATACCGATGAGGGCAGGCAGCAGGTTTGGGAACCAAATAACGCTGATTTTCATTTTTCGTACCAGGAAATGTCATTGCGCTGGGCTATGGGTAAATCTGTTAATTCTATAACGGCGCAGGTAACAGAAAAGGTTGGCTGGGATAAAGTTGTTGAATATGCACATAAGGCTGGTATTGAAAGTCCATTAAAGGCTATTCCTTCGGTATCGTTAGGGTCAAACGATGTTTCGGTTTATGAAATGGTGAGGGCTTACAGCACGTTCCTGAACAAAGGCAAAAAGGTTGATCCTTTGCTGGTAACAAAAATAACCGATCAGGATGGCACGGTATTGAAGGAGTTTACGCTTAAAGAAGAACAGGTTATCAGCGAGGAAACCGCCTGGCTGATGTTGTATATGTTCCGCGGTGGTATGGACGAACCGGGTGGTACCTCACAAGCCTTATGGGAGTATTCTGGTTTATGGAAAAAGAGCAGCAACCAGATAGGCGGCAAAACCGGAACTTCGTCAAAATATGTTGATGGTTGGTATATGGGCATTACAAAAGATTTGGTAACAGGCGTGTGGGTTGGCGACGATGACCGCAGTGTACACTTTACCAGTTCAGAAACAGGCGAAGGCTCACACACGGCCCTTCCAATATTCGCCCGGTTTATGGAAAAAGTTTATGCTGATCCAAAATCAGGCTATACACCCGGCCCTTTCCCTAAACCATGGGTAAAGATCACAAAGAAATACGATTGTCCTTCGCCGCTTCCGGTGGTCGACTCAGCACAAACGGATAGTTTATTCAGGCCGCTTGATTCATTAAAAGCCCAGCCTGTTGCTCCTCCTGCTGTAACACCAACAATTCCGGAAACTAAAGCAACAGATCGTTAATTTGATGAGTATGGGTGACGGTTGATTGAGTTGATTAAGTGAGTGGTTGATTAGGTGAGAAAAACACTGAACAGGTAAAATCGTCATAACTTAATCAACTTTTAACTATTTACAAATGGTTGATTAGGTTAAAATATCATAACTCCGTCAACTTAATCAACCTAATCCAACTTAATCAACTTTTAACTAATTTAGCCTTATTCTATTTATCGCCATATGAATAAACACCTCCCTTTTTTTATCAGAGCAAAAAGATCCCTCGTTATATTATTTTGTATAGTTGGTTCACTCTTGCTCAGCCTCCAGGCAAAAGCGCAATATTTCGGGCAAAATAAGGTGCGTTACAAAAAACTCAAGTTCCAGGTTTACAAAACCCCGCATTTCGAGATCTATTATTATTTAAAAAATGATAGCATGATCAAACGTTTTGCACAGGAAAGCGAGCTTTGGTACACTTTACACCAGCAGGTTTTCAGGGATACATTTAAAAAGCCCAACCCTATTATTTTATATGCGGATCATCCCGATTTTCAGCAAACAACAGCAATTGACGGTGAGATTGATGTGGGGACCGGCGGTATTACCGAAGGATTAAAAAATCGCGTGGTAATGCCGGTTATGGAAACCAACCAGATGACCAGGCATGTTATCGGGCACGAATTGGTGCATGCTTTTCAATACCACGCATTGCAGGGCGGCGATTCCACAACTTTCGAGAATATAGGCAATTTGCCGTTATGGATGATTGAAGGCATGGCCGAATATCTTTCATTAGGAAAAAAAGACTCCTACACAGCCATGTGGATGCGCGATGCCTACTTAAACCACGATATCCCTACCGTGCGCGACCTTACCGAAAGCAATAAATATTTCCCTTACCGCTATGGCGAAGCTTTCTGGTCATTTATCGGATCAACTTATGGCGATACGGTTATTGTGCCCTTCTTTAAAAACACGGCGCGTTTTGGTTTATCATATGGCATTAGGCGTACTTTTGGCTATGATGATAAAACCTTATCCAGCCTTTGGAAAAGCTCCATTGAAGCTACTTACAAGCCTTATTTAAAAGACACGGCACAGGTGCCGGTTGGTACCAGGATAATTGACGAGCATAATTCAGGTAAGATGAACCTGGCGCCTGCAGTTAGCCCTGATGGCAAATACCTGGCTTTTTTATCAGAAAAGAATTTATTTACGGTCGATCTGTTTTTGGCGGATGCTAAAACAGGGCGGGTTATGCGAAAGCTCACCAGCAAAGTATCAAACACGCATATTGACGAGTTTAACTTTATTGAATCTGCCGGCACATGGTCGCCGGACAGCAAGAAGTTTGCCTTTAGCGTTTTTAACAAAGGGATCAACCGCATGGTGATAGTTGATGTTGCTTCGGGGAGCATCATCAATGATATCGCTATGGGCAGGGCCGAGCAGTTCAGCAACCTGTCATGGTCGCCCGATGGAAAAAACATCGTTTGCCAGGGCCTTGCCGAAGGTCAGAGCGATTTGTATATGTACAATTTTGACACGAAGCAGGTTAAACAACTCACCAATGATAAGTATACCGATTACCAGCCAAGTTTTTCAAGAGATGGCAAAAAGATCATTTTCTCGAGCGACAGAACTACTTACGATCAGACCCTGTCATACCAAATAACATTTAACCTGGCCGAGCTTGATCTTGCTACGGGAAAAGTTACTGATATAAAAGTATTTAACGGTGCAAATAATTTAAATCCGCAGTACTCATCTGATGGATCGCAAATTTATTTCCTGTCAAATCATGATGGTTTCCGTAATATGTACCGGTATACCCCGGCCACCGGTGGTGTTGAACAGATGACAAACCTGTTTACAGGGATTAGCGGCATAACCGAGTACGCTCCTGCTTTAAGCATTTCTACCAATAATGATATTGTTTACTCGTATTACAGCAAACAGAAGTATGTGCTTTATAATGCTAAGGCAAGTGATTTTAAGGCACAGCAGGTTAGTGACATAGCCGGTGATTTTGGCGCAGGCATCCTTCCCCCTGCCCGCGCTGTAGGTGTGGATCTGATCAACTCTAACTTAAATAACTACCTGGCTTATCCTAAATTACCAACCGACTCTATAAAAACCATCCCTTATAAACCGAAGTTTAAAATGGATTACCTGGCCAGCAGCGGCATAGGTGCGTCGGTAAGCCAGTATGGTACAGGCTTATCAAGCGGGGTTCAGGGTGTTTTTAGCGATATATTAGGCCGCAATCAGATCTATGCGGGTTTGGCAGTAAATGGCGAAATCTATGATTTTGGAGGACAATTCACCTACATTAATCAAACGGGCCGCTGGAATATTGGCGGCAGCATCTCGCACATTCCGTTCCAAACAGCTAACTATAGCGTTGTCAATTCAACATACAAGCCAAACAGTACAACCACTATTCCATCGGTTGAAGAAAGGTATGACCTGATCAGGATCTTCCAGGACCAGGCTTCGCTGTTCACTTCCTACCCTATTACCAAAAAAACCCGCGTTGAATTCGGCACGGGCTTAGCGCATTACTATTACAGGGTAGACAGGTACAGCACTATCTATGACACTCTTGGTAATGTATTGGATTACACCAAACGCCACGTACCCAACTCTGAATATAATTCTGATCCGGCAAATAACGGTTATAACCTAACGCCATTTACAATTTTCAATGTTAATACAGCGCTTATTGGCGATAATTCATTCTTTGGGGTAGCATCACCCTTAAATGGTTATCGCTATCGCATCCAGGCAGAGTATGATTTTGGAACCTACCAGTTTTTTGCCCCAACTATCGACCTGAGGGAGTATATCCGGGTTGCGCCGGTAACATTTGCAGCGCGCTTATATGGCTATGGGCGATTTGGTAATACTGGCAACCTGTATCAGTTATATGTCGGCTACCCATTCCTGATCCGAGGATATGAAGCACAAACTTTTTATAACAGGAATGGAAAAACGCCAACAAACGGCTTTACTATTGACCAGCTCTCAGGGAACCGCATTGCTGTAGCAAATTTTGAAGTAAGGCTGCCATTCACAGGTCCTGAAAAACTGTCACAGTTTAAATCAAAGATCCTGTTTACTGAGCTAAATGCCTTTTTTGATGCCGGTTTAGCATGGAACGCTGGCGACCAGATAAAATTCCAGCAAGCTCCGGACGCTATAGGTAAGGATGCCAATGGTCAAACAATTTACAGCCCTACCCAGCG
>JAQBOS010000316.1 GCA_028287925.1 Mucilaginibacter sp.
CTGCTCCATAGGTAACCCGGCTAGCAGGCCTACGGGCATTAAAATAACAGGCTTTAAATGCCCCACCACAACAGGTACTTTAATATAGCCTGATTGCAGTAATTTTACGGCTTTTGTGATCTTCAATTTTTCAGAGAACAGGTTAACCTTGTTTACCCAAAATTCCGATGGCTGGTAAACCTGGTAATTGCGGATGCGTTGATTATACGCCAGGCACGAGATCATTTTTACGCTTTTGAACAGAAAAACCATAAACCAGATCAATATAATAAATGGCGCATTTGCTGAAAAATAATCGGTAAATGTTTTAACAAGCTGCTTAACACTGTGCACGTTAAAAAACAAAGAGGATGCGTTAACGCCAATGTTACCCGTAAAAGGCGTTAAAACGGTGGCCGCTGCCGCACTTTGCCACTCATATACAAAAGTTAAGCCACAGGCTATAATAAACAACATAAATAAAATAAGCGCCAGGTTATACCTGTACGCCGAACTTGCCCTTTTAGCAAGCACCAGCGCTGCGCCTGTAACAATGGCCAAAAACAATCCCTGCCATAATGAATGGATCAGCATCCAGCTAAAAGCTGTGATCATTTTGTTTAATGTGGTGCTTATTAAAAGTAAGTGCATGGTAAATTATTTAACGTTATCCATTTTGCTTAACATCTCTTTTATTTTCAGCAATTCCTCGCCCGATGTTTTATCATTATCAAGCAGGGCCATCATCAAATTGCTTGGCGAGCCATTATACATCGAATCAACAAAACGACCCAGCATATTGCCTTTTACTTTGTCTTCGGCAACCGCTGCGCTGTAAATATGCTTCATATTGGTTTCGTCGCGCTCAAGCATCCCTTTTTCTTTCATCACCTGCATCAGCTTTAAAGTTGATGTGTATTGTACAATTTCTTTTTGCTCATTCAGCTTATCGTGCACAAAACGAACGGTTGAAGGTCCGTAATGCCATAGTACCTGCAGCACATCCATTTCGGTTTTTGTGGGTACTATTTCTGTGGCCATATCCTTTTTAAACAATGTCATAAACCAAAGGTATGTATTAAAAACGTACGTTGCAAATATTATGTTGTTTTTTTGAAAGATTTTTTCAGTATGATAAGGATAAAGGCAAGATTCTGGGCGATTTACCTATAACTCGTATTGCAGTGCCCTGAGTTGAAGAATTCCCCTTCCCTCCTTCCTCGCAACGAAGGGAGGGTGATCCAGCGAAGCGCCGATCGGGTGGGTAAAATCTGCGCGCGGTGTTCACGCAAATGCATTAGCGTGAATGCATAGCGGCAGGCTGTGAGGACACAGCCTGTGGGGAATGGGAGAATCTTATCAATTTTTAAAATATTATCCTGATTTTAGCCTCCATCAAACTAAAGCATATGAAAAGCATTAAAATCCTTCTATTAATAACAGTCGCCACGCTGCTTGGTTACAGCGCAGCTAATGCCCAATCAAAACCCATAAATACCAAAGCGGAATTTGATGCGGCCCGGGCTAAAATTGATTCGCTTGATAACCAGCTGATAAAAACCGTTGGCGAACGGGAAAGAATTGTAAGGGAGATTGGCACCTATAAAGCCAAAAATCATATTGCACCTCTGCAGGCGGCAAGGTTTAAACAGGTGGTTGATAAAGCTAAGGAAACAGGCAAAAAAGAAGGCCTCTCGCCCGAGTTTATTGAGGAACTGATGAATGCCATCCATACAGAAAGCCTAAAGCTGGAAAATGATCCCGCGGTTATGCATAACGAATAATAAGATGATACAATTTAAAGGAAGGCTGCTTACAGCCATTTTGCTGATAACTATTACTGCAAGCGCACAGGTACTACCCGTTTGGAATGCCGCAACTCACCCGGCCGAAACGCATGACTGGCTGGTTAACCCTGTTACAACAAAAGCAGGTATATTTAAAAGCACCGATGGCAAAGACATTATACTATATAACGGCCTGGTAAAGCGCATATTCAGGATTGCCCCCAATCTTGCCTGTACAGATTATACCAACCTTACTACAGGCAGGCAGCTACTAAGGGCCGTGCGGGAAGAAGCAAGACTTACCATTAATGGTAAAAGCTATAACATAGGCGGCCTAAAAGGACAGCAGGAAAAGGCATACTTACTGCCTGAATGGGTTGATAAATTCACAGCTGATCCGCAGGATTTTAGTTATGTATCATGCAAGGTAAAACCGATAATACCTCAGCTTAAATATAAAAGCACAAACTGGACCTTAGGGACTAAGTATGGCACAGGTACAATGATCTCGTTTTTATTTAAAGCGGGCGCGCCTGAACTTGCAGGACTTGAGGTTACTGTGAATTATGAAATTTATGATGGCATGCCTTTAATAGTAAAATCGCTTTCGGTTGAAAATAAGGGTAATAAAACATTTAAGCTGGACCGCGTAGTAAACGAAGTACTGGGCATGGTTGAAGAAGACAGCGCTGTTGACGGCAGTTTTGAGCTGATGAAAAAGCCGCAGGGTATTTACTTTGAAACCAACTACGCCTTTAACAATGCTATGCGGTATATGCAGAGCGACCAGACAACGCACTGGAAAACAGATTCTACCTATACCTCGCAGGTGAATTACAGTTTAAAAACCCCGGTTATTTTCGAAAACTATGAGGAAAAGGCACCCGGAATTGCGCTTGCTCCCGGTGAAAAATTCAATTCCGTACGCACGCATGAACTATTGATGAACAGCTACGACCGTGAAGCACGGGGCATAGCTGTAAGGCGCATGTACAGCGCTGTAGCTCCCTGGACTTTGGAAAACCCCATATTTATGCACCTGGTAAGCAAAAACGATGAACAGGTACGTACCGCAATTGACCAGTGTGCCGCAACGGGCTATGAAGCATTGATACTGAGCTTCGGCAGTCATTTAAATTTGGAAGATACTACGGCATCCAATGTAAAAAGATGGAAGGAAATTGCTGATTATGCACACAACAAGCATATAAAGATCGGATGTTATTCATTGTTCAGCTCACGCTCCATTAACCCCGAAACAGATATTATCGACCCAAAAACAAACAAGCCCGGCGGCGCTTATTTTGGCGCTGCGCCATGCTTCGGCAGCAAATGGGGATTGTGGTACAGGGATAACATTGAACACTTTTTTACCATTACCGGCTTTGATATTTTCGAGAACGACGGCCCCTACCCTGGCGATGTTTGTGCCTCAACCACGCATCCGGGTCATAAAGGGTTGGATGATTCACAATGGCGGCAAATGGAGATCCAAAAAGGCTTGTATCATTGGCTGAAAGCGCATGGTGTTTATATAAACGCGCCCGACTGGTATTTTTTAGATGGCAGCAACAAGATAGCTTTAGGCTATCGCGAGGTGAATTTTTCGTTACCAAGGGCACAGCAAAAGATCATTAACCGCCAGAATATTTTTGACGGCACCTGGGATAAAACACCATCAATGGGCTGGGGTTTTGTACCGCTAACCCAATACCAGGGCGGCGGCGCAGCAGCAACGCTCGAACCATTATCCGATCACCTTAAAGATTATGAGCAGCTAATGATGCAGTATTACGGAGCTGGCGTAC
>JAQBOS010000362.1 GCA_028287925.1 Mucilaginibacter sp.
ATTTAACGCCCGCCTCCAAAATTGATGTTTTTGAAAGCGGCGTACTAAAATCGAGTTTTGAAAGCCAGATCTTAATTTTTGATGGTGATAAGTTTTCCAATAACTCAGGATCCTGGTAAGGGCTCCAATCCGCATTATAAAAGTTATTGGTAATATATTCTCCCGAACTGCGGCTAAAAGTGGTATAGTTTAAATCGGCAGATAACGTGCTGCCCGCTTTATTAAGCTTACCGTTATAGTTTAAATTATAATTAGTCTTGCTAATGTGTCGCCCAAGTTTTGATTCAGATGTGATTATTGAATCCAGTACACCCTGGTTACTGATGTTTAAACTATTATCTTTTATAAAATCATCCTGCCTTGAAAATCCGTTAACTAAAAATCCAATGGTTTGGGTTGGAGTTATAAAATAATCTGCCCCTAAATTAAAGGCATTGTTTTCACTCTTTTGAGTGCTCTTATAATCCACACGATAATCGCTGATAATATTATTGAAATTAATTATCCTGTCGGTTATAAAATTGTGAAAGGTTTTATCGGCCGCAAAGTTATAACTCCCGAAGATATTGAACTTAGCCATCCGGTCGTTAAAGGTTATGCCAACATTATTTTTATAGTATTTACCATAACCGGCCGTAGCAGTAATCGTACCATTAGCACCTATATTATTCCCTTTTTTTAACACGATGTTTACTATCCCTCCGCTGGATGCATCATATTTAGCTGAGCCGCTGGTAATCAGCTCAATTTTTTCTATCATGCTTGACTGCAGGCTTCGCAGATAAGCAGCCAGATCCTCACCCGATAAGTTGGTTGTTTTACCATCAATGGTAATTAAAGCGCTTTGCCGCCCAATAATATTTATATTATTACTGTTATCAACACGCACACCCGGCGATTGCCTCAATATTTCAAATGCCGAACTACCCTCTGCCGTTAAGCTGTTGGGAATGTTTATTGTGATCTTTCCGGGCCTTACTTCAATTTCTGGCCTGGTGCTTGTTATGATAACTTCCTTTAGCTGGTTTGCCAAAGGCTTTAGTATAATTTCTGCTACCTTAAGCGTTTGATCCTCTTCCAAATGGTAGGGGCCTGTATATTTTTTATTGTATCCGATTGCTGTTGCCAACAACAGGTAATCATCCGGTATAACTTCTTCAAATTTGTACTTCCCGTTTTTACCAATAATGGCTGAGCTTATTATTGAGGAATCACGTGCTTTTAATAAAATTATGGTTGAAGATTCAAGCGGGTTGTGGCTTTCTGTTACTACCTTACCTTGTATAGACGAAAGAACTACTTGCGCATGCACATTACTAAATAATAAAACAGAAAAGAACGCTGATAGCAGGCACCCAAGTATAACCTTCATTAACAGATAGTGTAAAGATTTAGTATAAATTTACCTTTAAATTAAGTTTGATACAACTTAGTAACAAAAATTAACTTGATTAAAAAGTGTAGTTTAACGAAACTCGGGTTATAAAAGTTACCCAAAATCACCTATTAAAAAATTTCAATGGGCTAATTATTCACTAAAACTTAACAGAAAGCTCAAGTAAACTGGATAAAATTTAATTGCATTATATTTTCCGTCCGTTTAACCTGCTATTGCTCAATACTTTAATTTTTGGACGTTCATTATTACCTAATATTTTACACAATTTGATTACTTTCTTTATTCCTGTAAATTTACAGCCGGCCATCAGCATATTATGAAAATACCCGTTTATGAATTTCAATAAACCCCAGCTGCGTACTGTTAATGTGCAGCGTTATGTTACACCGCTGCGCGAAGGCGGGTCATTACCGGCCATTGCCGAGGCTGACGACGGGTTTTTATATGTACTTAAGTTCAGGGGCGCAGGGCAGGGTACAAAAGCGTTGATAGCCGAATTGATAGGCGGCGAAATTGCAAGGGCCTGCGGGTTAAAAATACCTGAAATTGTATTTGCAAACCTTGATGAAGCCTTTGGTCGCACTGAGCCTGATGAAGAGATCCAGGATCTGCTAAAAGCCAGTGTTGGACTTAACCTTGCATTGCATTATCTTTCGGGCGCCATCACTTTTGACCCGACAACTACCTTTGTTGATGCTAAGCTGGCATCGCAAATAGTTTGGCTTGATTGCCTGCTTACCAATGTAGACCGCACCCCGCGCAATACCAATATGCTGATGTGGCACAAAGAACTATGGCTTATTGACCATGGGGCAGCCTTGTATTTTCATCATTCCTGGCATAATTGGGAAGAAGCGGCAAAAAAACCATTTTTACAGGTAAAGGATCATGTATTGTTACCAAGAGCTACACAACTGGATGAGGCAGATGCCAAATTCCGTTCTATACTGACAGAAGAATGCATCCGGGCAATTGTTGGCCTGGTACCGGACGAATGGCTTACAAATGAATTATCATTTGAAACACCAGACCAATATAGAGAAGCGTACATCCAATTTTTAATGATAAGGGTAGCACATTCAGAAATTTTTGTAAAAGAAGCACAAAATGCAGCCGAAGTACTTATTTGAATATGCCGTTATCCGCGTAGTACCCAGGGTAGAGCGTGAGGAATTTTTGAATATAGGCGTGATATTGTATTGTGCCAAGCAAAAGTTTCTGCAAACAATATACCTGCTGGATGAGGCACGCCTGCAGGCTCTTTATCCGGGTTTGGATATTGATGAGCTAAAGGAACACTTATGCTCTTTTGAGCGGATCTGCCAGGGCGATAAGGCAGCCGGACCAATTGGCAAGCTTGATATTGCCTCACGCTTTCGCTGGTTAACTGCTACACGCAGCACCGTGCTGCAAACATCAAAGGTGCACCCGGGTATGAGTGAAGATGCATTAGTTACACTGAACAGGTTGTTTGATCAGCTGGTGTTGTGAGATTAAAACTGTCTCTTGTGTGGCATTGCTTAAGCTTTCAACTTAAGCAGAAGCTTTTGGTTTATTATTACTTCTTCTCCTCATTTTCAGCTTCTAAACGCACTTTTTTTAAATCAATGCGTACCAGGGCAAACAAGCTCATGTATACATTGGCTATAAACACTAAAGCAAACCCGGCTATTAAATAGCCGCGCCAGTCAGTAAACAACAATTTATAGTTGGTTATAAAAAGCATGATGATGGTTACATAATGGCTAAAACAGTACTCGCAGGTAAACAGGTAAAAAAACTTACGCTCGGCAATGGTTTTACCCTTTTGGCTACGGGCTAAGCAATACTCCCGCGACTCCCTGAAAACTTCTTCGTGGGTAACGGTCCATGCCATACAGGCTATGGGGATAGCTAATAAAAACAACCAGGCAACTTGCGTACTCAACTCCATGATGATAGAAATACGCAACTGCCTGAAAAAGTTTCATTTATTTGTTTGAACGATGTTTTGTCGGGTTTACGGCAATTATAAAACCTAACAACCGCACTTATCCTGTTAATTTGATCAAAATAGGCAAAACATATCTGATTTTTACTAATTTCGGGATTGCAAATTTCTCTTTCTGACCATACTTAAATGAAGAAAATTATATTTTTTGTTGCTGCCCTGATATTAACGGTAAAAGCTATTGCCCAGGCAGAGCCTGCCAACTACATTACTGCTATAACTAAATTTACTCAATACTACAATCACGATCAGCCTGATAGTATTTACAGCATGTTTAGCGCAGAAATGAAAACGGCTTTACCGATTGATAATTTTAAACCAACCACAGTTCAGCTAAAATCGCAATACGGCAACCTTATTAAAACTGATTTTGTTAGGATCACACAATCGCTTGCCGTGTACAAGGCTACTTTTCAAAACAGTACTTTTTTATTAAACCTGGCTTTAAATGCGCAAAATAAATTAACCGGACTGTTGTTAAGTCCATATATAGCAGATAAAGCTGCGCCTGGTGTAACGCTTGACCCTTCGCTTGATGAAACACCTATATTATTAAAAACATTAACGGGTACCATATCCGGTTCATTGGTTACCCCTAAAAATCCGTCGGGGAAAATTCCCGTTGTGTTAATTATTGCTGATGCAGGCCCTACCGACAGGGATGGCAACAACGTAAAAACAGGCGTATCGGCAAATACCTATAAATTACTGGCTAATGATCTGGGCAAAAATGGGATAGCTTCCGTACGTTATGATAAGCGCCTTGTTGGTGAAAGTATGACCAAAGGCAAAGAGGCGGAATTGCGGGTGGAGGATTATAGCGATGATGCCATGGGCCTTACCAATATGTTAAATGATGATCCGCGGTTTTCAAAGATCATTTTCTTTGGGCATGGAGAAGGCGCATTGGTTGCGGCATTAGCTGTAAATGATTCGCCGGTTAAAGGCTTTATAAGCGCCGAATGGAATGCAGAAAAAGCTGATAAAGTGTTTACCGATCAATTAAAATCAAAGCCTTTATTTCAACAGGATGAATTTAAAGCATTTATGGACAGCCTGAAAAAGGGTAAAACAACACCGAATATTGACCCTGCCTTGTATTATATTGCCCGCCCAAGCATGCAGAATTTCATAATGTCGTTATGCAGGTATGAGCCTATTAAAGGGATAAAAAGAATAAAAGTACCTGTTTTAATTATCCAGGGTACTACTGACAAGGTTGTTGCTACCGAAAGTGGGCAAAAGTTTAAAAAAGCAAAGTCAGACGCCATACTCCTTGAAGTAAAAAACATGAACCATATTTTAAAGGAAGCCCCGGCAGATGAGGAACAAAACATTGCCACTTACAGCAAGCCCGAACTTCCTCTTAAACCCGAACTTATACCCGCCATTGTAGAGTTTATAAATAAGGTGAGGTAGGTATAAGAACCTTTGCACTGCTGTGCGTGCACATCTTTTTGAATTTTGATGGGCATTTATGCTTTTGGCGGCAACCCATAAGTAAAAAACATACAGAAATCACCTATGGCCCTATGGGTCAATGCCGTTAATTTAACGAGTTCGGCATAAGCAAACAGTCACGTCACCCCAAAAATCTTCTCCAACCGCGTTGAGGCGAAGCGCAAGTTTGTGTATCCACGCCGGCAAAGCGTTCCATTTTTACAAGCGGAACGGGTGGGACGCAGTGGAACATGTTGATTGTCAGCATGTTCCACTTTTTGTCAGCGAATAAATAAATGTAAGTAACTGATAATCAAATACTATGAAATTGATGTTTTTTAATGAATCGCTGTAATTTATTTATAATCAGCATGTTCCAGTTTTTGAGTTGATTAAAATCTGTTTCGTCCTA
>JAQBOS010000432.1 GCA_028287925.1 Mucilaginibacter sp.
CTTTTGTGAGGTATCATTTCTAGATTACACCGATTTGAGGATGATTACACCGATTAAGAACGCAATCGGTGTAATCACTGTTTTATAATCGGTGAAATCAAAAAAAATCATACCTTCGCGCTCCCTTTCGGGATGTAGCGTAGCCCGGTATCGCGCCACATTTGGGATGTGGAGGCCGCAGGTTCGAATCCTGCCATCCCGACTAAAGCAATGCCAATCAGCATCAAAAAGCCTTTAAATCTATGATTTAGAGGCTTTTGTGTTTTGTTACAGCCCAATTCATTCAAGTTATATCAAAGAAAATGTGCCCTATTCGGTGCCCCAACTTTATCTTTCAGCCATGATCCAGCACCCTATTTAACTTCAATTATGCCCTGTTCCGGCATATCCACAGCTTCTGCTTCAAGTTTATAGCGTCTGAAACGTGACCTTAGCGTAATAAAAAATTTCTGCTTACTGGTGATGCCTAATGAAGGGTTTAACTGTAGGAACTGCTGCCTTAGGACAGCGGCTGTATTGGCTTTAGATTCAGGGTGCCAGCCAGGCGGCATCAAAATATACAACACTTTGTTTTTTAATCCTGCCGCATTTTTTACGTCCCGGAAGAGTAGTAATAACTCCCCGAAATAGAGGTCTGAAAAATTCGTAACATCCAACTCCCTCGATATACCATATTCTGTTTTAACCTCTTCTCTTATCGGCTGCAACGTTCCCATCACCCAATCCCAAATAGGTAACACGTTGGCAAAGTTAGTATCAAGATACAGTGGATTTTTTGCATGGTGTACACGGTGGTGAGATGGCGTAATGATTAGATGACGCAGCACACCCAAACGACCGTCTCTTAGCGTTCGTTCGCTTACATGAATAAATATTCCCCAGGCACTGTCAATGGACACGATGGTGATAACCATAGTTGGGTTTATTCCAAAAAGCATAAATATCACCAGGAATACAAGGGTTGAGTAATAGCTTTCTGCAAAAAAATGAATCCAGTTCACGGTCATATTTAGTTCAGTAGGCGCATGATGAGGTGAGTGAAGGCACCATAAAAAACGTACCCTGTGGCTGCTGAAATGGAAAAGCCACGAGGAAAGCTCCCATAATAAATATCCATAGATCCAGCTGTACCAGCTTAAATCAACAGTGAATAACTGTAATTTTTGAAAATGAGGCAGCAATATCCATAACAATTGGATTATTATCAACTTTGGCAGAAGTTCATGGATCAGCAAAGCGAGGAACGAAGATTTATAATGTACTGCAACCTGCTTAAATATTGATTTAAACTTTAGATAACCGCGCGAAGATATAGCCTTCTCCTCCTTTAACAGCTTTACAATAAACGACAGGATCTCCCAAAGCAAAAATGTGGCATTTAAGATGATGATGACAGATACAGCACTGACGTAGTACTGATGCGTGTATAAAGGATCAACTATAGCACCCAGGTAACCTTTTCCTTTGATGGATTGGTAAGTATATAATCCATAGGTTGATAACAACTTATAGATGGTGAATGCAAAGACAGCTACGAAAATTACGTTTTCGATGATCGCTATATTTTTATTTAGCTTTTTTGAAGAAATCATTCTTAGCTGGTTTCATTACTTTAACTAAATTATTAAAATTTCTGAACTTTCATGGTAAAATTAAACTGCACTATATGTTAGAAGTTGCTTTTTGCGCTACCTCCCCAATAAAAAATCACCTTAATTTACAGCACCCTAAAGATATTTAAGAAGTTGGTTGCGCCAAACGCCGTAACCTTCTTCATTCAGGTGTACCTGATCACCGCGATCATATAACGGATTCAACGCCTTTCCTTTTACAAGAGAAGAAAAGACATCTATGAAAATAATATTGTTTTGTTTGCAATAATTCTTAAGCATAGCGTTGTATTGAATTACCTCATTGATCATAGGTTTTTTATTTAAGCTGATACGGGAAGATGGAAACATACTTTCCATATATATGATTGTTTTTGGGCTATTCATTTTTAATCGACTTAAAATAAGTTCGACGTTCTTCACGCAACTATCTACCGATACATTTTTTGCAAATAAGTCGTTCCATCCGATTTCAAGAAACACTTTTTGTGGATCTCTATCGGTCACTTCCTGTAATCGGTTTAAAATGTTTGTGGTTTCATCCCCTGCTATACCGCGATTTAATATTTTGGAGTTATTAAAAAATTCATTAATCGCAAAGAATTCTGTGTGGCTATCTCCTAAGAAGATGATTGGATGAGAAATTATTGTTTTTCTTTCACTGAATCTTTTAGCTTTAATAATCTTCAAATTATCTGCCAAGTATTTTTTTTGTTCTTTTTGCTGTCTTCGCTCAACCATTATTTTTTTCACCAATACTCCGATAGTCAGCAGTAAAAAAATATTTAGTATAAGGGATGTCCTAAACCAATTATTCATAAAACGAACTTAAAATTTCCAGTGGGTTTTTGAACATTTTTTTAATGTAAAGGTCTTTTTTCACTATTTTTATGTCATCGGCAAAAAATTCAAGTTGATAGGTGATATAATCCATAGCATTCATATCGCTTACCGAAGCTTAGATGATGTGTATAAAGCTGAGATCTGGGTGGTACTGTCAAAAGGCATATGAATTTTTATTCCATCTTTGCTTTATGAAACTCTGCCCACCAGAATACACTTAGGTAGGGATCTAACATAAATGAATCAAACAGATATACCTTGCCTTTTATCTCAAAATCTGCATTAGCAGGTTTTTGCCCACCCTTGTTTGTTTTCGATATTACACACTGAATATTATAGATTTAAATGGCCATATAATCGTTCTGCCATCCTGACGATACTAACTCAAAAGCCTGTATGTCATTAATCTACAGGCTTTATTGTTTTTGGCGCTACCGGAATGTCAGGCAACCGGATAACCCGGTGACTATATTTGGCATCATTTTCAGAATGGGTAACCATTATGATAGTCGCCCCGTCTTTATTCAGCTTGTCCAATAAGTCCATAACTTCCTTGCCGTTGTCATGATCTAAATTTGCTGTTGGCTCATCTGCAAGTATCAGTTTAGGACTGTTCACCACAGCCCTTGCCAATGCAACCCTTTGCTGCTGACCACCCGATAATTGCTGTGGATAAGTTTTCCGGCGCTGATCGATATGCATTTTATCCAATATTTCCTCGGTCCTCTTTGTACGTACTGAAGTTGATAAACCGGTGTAGATCATCGGAAGCTCTACATTTTCGAATACAGTCAGATCATCGATCAAATTAAAATTCTGGAATAAAAAACCGACATTTTGCTTACGCAGGTCTGCGCGCTTACGCTCATTAAAATGGGTTACTTCAACGCCGTTGAAAACATAGCTTCCACTATCGGGATCGTCAAGAAATCCTAAGATATTCAGCAGGGTTGATTTCCCGCAGCCTGATGGCCCCATGATCGCCACAAATTCCCCTTCATCAACTTCGATGGACATTTTGTTTAATGCCACGATATCCAGCTCATCAGTATGGTAGCATTTTTCGATATTAGAGATCTTTATCATATGCTTCAGATTTTAGAGGGTTAAAATCATTATAAAGCTGACGTTATTCCGTCTTCTATTTTTTTTAAATTTACGAAGTAAAATAGATAAATACTACAAAATCAGATCAATATAATATCAAAATCACCCTTAAAGGGTGATAAAAAATATGATATAAAAGTGCGTTGAATTATCCTTTTAGCAGTTTTTAAATTCAATTAAAACTAATTCCCTCAAAACATCTATAAAATGGTTCGAAAACTACCTGTAACCAAAAATAATCATCAACCACAATTTGTAACTAAGGCATTCGTTTTGCATCTTAGCAGAATATCCCTGATTAGAGAAAATGAAATTAAACTATAAAATTTCTGTGGCGGCTTTGGCTTTGCTTATAGCATCTGGCGGAGCGTTTGCGCAGGTCAAAAAAAAGCCCGCTGTATCACCCAAAAGCAAACCGGCCGCCGGTGCTGAGCAAAAGCATATTGTTAACACTAATACTGCTGTTTTACCGGTTGACCCCGAAGTGATAATTGGCAAGCTGCCAAATGGCTTAACTTACTATGTACGTAAAAACACCGAGCCCAAAAATCGTGCTGAATTATACCTGGTAAATAAGGTTGGCTCAGTGTTGGAAGCAGATGATCAGCAAGGGCTGGCGCATTTTACGGAACATATGGCCTTTAACGGTACGCGTGATTTTCCTAAAAATGATATGGTAAGCTTCCTGCAAAAATCGGGTGTAAAATTTGGTGCCGATCTGAATGCTTATACTTCGTTTGATGAAACTGTTTACCAGCTTCCACTACCTACAGATAGTGTTGCGGTGTTTGAAAAAGGCTTTAACATACTGGCTAACTGGGCAGCCTACCAAACATTCGACCCTAAAGAAATTGACTCCGAGCGGGGTGTTGTATTGGGAGAAAAGCTGGCAAACGGAAAGAATGCACAGGAGCGTTTAAGTAACCAAACATACCCGGTATTGCTTAATAACTCACGTTATGCACTGCGCATCCCGATAGGTAAAGAAGACATATTAAAGACTTTTAAACCCGAAACAATCAAAAGCTTTTATCATGATTGGTACCGCCCAGACCTCCAGGCGATAATTGCCGTAGGCGATTTTGATCCTGAGCGTGTTGTGGAACTTATCAAAAGGAATTTTTCTTCATTGCAAAACCCTGCTAACGAAAAACCGCGGACTATTTACTCAGTTCCGCCTACACCGGGCACCGTTGTTAAAATTGCAACAGATAAAGAATTTCCATATACCCTGGCCGAAATTATTGTAAAGCACCCGCAAACAACCATTAAAACGACTGCTGACTTTATGCAGAGCATCCGTATTCAGCTGTTTAACCAGATGTTAAATGACCGGATCAGTGAATTATCCCAAAAACCAACACCTCCATTTGTTTATGGACAAAGCAGCTATGGCGCGTTTATTGGCCGGCAGGATGCATTTACTACTATTGCCGTAGCTAAACCAGGTGGCCTTGAAACTGCCATAAAAGCCGCAGTTGCCGAAACTGAGCGTGTACGCCGTTTTGGCTTTACCTTAACCGAATTGGAAAGGGCTAAACAAAGCGCATTATTAGGAATTGACAACGCTTACCGTGAAAGGGA
>JAQBOS010000451.1 GCA_028287925.1 Mucilaginibacter sp.
ATACGAGGTGAAAGGCTATGATAATGCTTCCAAAGTATTTGACGGGCACTCCAATACCAATGGCAAGCTCCAGCAGGCGGGTACTTACTTTTACTCGCTGGAATACAAGGACGGCAACGATACTAAACATAAAACCGGCTTCCTGGTGCTGAAATATTAAAGACTGCTAAAAAGCGAATTGAATATTTTATATGCAAACAGCCTCATGGAGTTAAAACTTCGTGAGGCTTTTTTGAAGACTCAATACCATTGATCAGGATAAAGATACGGGCTTTGCCATCATCTCTATTTAATGAATATGCGTTGTTTTACGACCCGTATTTGTTTTTGTAATAAGAATATTAAGTATAGGATCGGAGCCAAGCGTAAAACCGGTTATTAAGTTTTAGAATATTAAAAAAAGAATTAAATTTAACCAGATAAAAAATATATGCGTTTTAGAATTGTAGTACTGCTGTTAGCTTTATTTGTATTGGGAACAAAAGAACAAGTTAAGGCACAAACCCAGGCGTTCAGCTTTACGCAGTATATGGATAACCTGACACCGATTAACCCGGCTTATTCGGTGCTTGATCAGGCTTATTCAATAAACACAATGGCCAGGAAACAGTGGGTAGGCATAGACGGTGCACCCACTACTTTTCTGCTTAATGGCAACATTCCTATTGTGTCAATAAACGGAGCGGCAGGGCTTATTGTATATAATGATCAGTTTGCCATAGAGCATCAAACCGAAGTGAATGCCTATTTTTCAAAAGCGATCCAACTGGGGCAGAGCGATTACCTGGCAGTATCATTAAATGCTGGTATCCGGAATTATATTGCCAATTATTCGACACTTGATCCTAATGATCCGGTATTTTCAAATGATGTAAGAGAAACCAAACCCAATATAGGCTTTGGGATAATGTATTTTACTGATTGGTATTACCTTGGCATATCAGCACCTGAGCTTACGATAAACAGCCTTGGAACTGCATCAATACAAAATAATAACAACTTTAGAAGTCATTATTACTTTACCGGGGCCCTGCTCACAGATCTGGCAGAAGATTTTTAATTAAAGCCTTCGGTATTGATCTCGTATGCTAAAGACGTTCCGCTTGTTACTGATATTTCCACCATATTATACATTAAGGAAACGCTGGGGCTGGGAGGAAGTTACCGCGCTAATAATAAACTGGCGGCTGGGATTATAACCCTGAACCTTGACCAGGTACACATAGGATATAGCTATCAGTTTAATACGTCGTCAAATAACTTAGGTGGGTTTAATTTAGCAACCCACGAAGTTACCCTGAGCTATCGTTTTGGTAAAGGCATAACTAAAAGAAAATTATTATAGAAACAAATATTACGTTAAGTGAAAATCGCAGCTTTCAAAAACAGGAAGCTGCGTTTTTGGTTTTGTGAAATAAATTATCGTCATAAAAGTTTATATTAAATTGTGCATTCTCAATACACTTAGTGTTTCTTTAACACGCTTTAAAAATTTATTTTTTTAATAATTTTTGTCTTTTTTTTCGTTTTTTAGCACATTATCTGCTTAATTTGCCCCACCAATTATATTAAGTACTTGCGTATTATTTACACTAAGTCTATGACTAACTTTACTACTTTAGGGCAATTTATTATTGAAAAACAAGCTGACTTTCCATATGCTAAGGGTGAACTTTCACGTTTGCTTCGCGACATAGGTATCGCCGCCAAAATTGTTAACCGTGAGGTAAATAAAGCAGGCCTGATGGATATTTTAGGAAATGCCGGTAGCACCAATATACAGGGAGAAAGCCAGCAAAAGCTTGATGTTTATGCCAATGAGCAGTTTATATCGGCACTAAAAAGCGGTGGCGAATGCTGTATTGTAGCATCAGAGGAAAACGACGATATTATCCGGTTAGATACTGATGTGTCTAAAGATGCCAAATACATAGTAGCTATTGACCCGCTGGATGGTTCATCAAACATTGATGTTAATGTTCCGGTTGGTACTATCTTTTCTATTTATAGAAGGCGTTCAACAAATGGCCCTGCAACAATTGATGATGTTTTACAAACAGGGACTGAACAGGTAGCTGCAGGTTATGTGATCTATGGCTCGTCGACCATGCTGGTGTATACAACGGGGAAAGGAGTAAATGGTTTTACACTTGATCCGTCTATCGGTGAGTTTTGTTTGTCGCATCCTGAAATGCAGATCCCCAAAAATGGTTTGATCTATTCTATAAATGAAGGTAACTATGTGCATTTTCCGCAGGGCGTAAAACGGTATATAAAGTATTGCCAGGTTGAGGATAAAGTAACAAATCGTCCATATTCGTCACGGTATATAGGCTCAATGGTGGCTGATGTACACCGGAACCTTATTAAGGGAGGGATCTTTATTTACCCGGTTACCGCTTCGGCCCCTAATGGAAAATTAAGATTGGTGTATGAGTGCAACCCAATGGCGTTTTTGATAGAACAAGCCGGTGGAAGAGCTACAAATGGTACTTCGCGGATCCTTGATATTGAAGTAACAGAGCTGCACCAGCGCTCACCTATTTTCATAGGCTCAGAAGAGATGGTAAGACAAGCTGAAAACTTTATGGCCGCCGAATTATTGCCTGGTGTTAAAGAGGTAGAAATAGTAAGTGCTTTTTAACACTAAACTAAACCTATTAATTAACGGTATATGGCAAATATTAAACCATTTTGTGCTATCAGGCCTAATTCTATATATGCAGATCAGCTGGTATTTACTACTATGCAGGCTGAATCGGTTTCAGGTGATTTGAATAAAGCTAAGTCATTACCGCCTTTGAAGACCTTATTGGAAACTATTGCAAGGCACAGGCCCGAAACACCCGAGGGGCAGGCTAATGCTTATGAGGAAGTTAACCATACACTGCAAAGCCTTCTTAAAAAAGATAGATTGTGGCGTGAAAAAAAGCCGGGAATATACGTTTATGAAATTGTTACTAAAAATTATCGCCAGGCAGGCATCTGGACGCTGACAGCATTATCTGATTATACTAACGGAACGATAAGGACACATGAACTAACAATTGCAGATAGTGTGCGCAGGCTAAAAAACTATCGGCAGCATACCGGGCTGGAAGGCAGCCCGGTACTGTTAACTTACCCCCCGCACCTGGTAATTAATCGTATTATAGCAGAAACACGTGCCAATAGCAAAAAGACAAGCTTAGGTAACAGGGAGGGCTTTCACAGGCTTTGGAAGATTGAAGATGAAGCTACAATAAAAAAGCTCATCGAAGCATTTACCCAAATTGATATCGTTTATCTTGCCGATGGTCATCACCGGCTGGAATCTGCCGACAGGTTGGCTGCAGAACAGCAGGCTGCCGGCTTAACCGTATTCGATACCATTTCGTCTTTATATATTGCCAGCGATCAATTACGGATGCAGGAATATGATCGCGTGATATTGCCTGTGGAACCAATTGAAAAGGAAGTATTGATGGATAAAATACTTGAAAGCTTTTCTATACAGAAGGCACGAAGTAACCGGCCGGTACAATCAAAAGAAAATGGCCTGATAGGCATGTATGTAAATGGAAGATGGTTTAACCTTGTTCCAAGAGAAGTAACTGGTAAAGGAGTTGCTGCAACGCTGGATGTTTCTGTTTTGCAGGAACAGCTATTAGCACCGGTATTAGGCATCACTGATGCGGGAACAGATGTGCGCTTAAAGTGCGTGGGAGGGGAAATGGCAATTGAAGAATTACAGACATTACTGGAAATATATCCAAATGCTATCGCCTTTACACTTTGCCCGCTTACGGTTAACCAAGTGATTGCAGTAGCGGATGCTGGTGAAATACTACCGCCAAAATCTACCTGGATAGACCCTAAGGTGCCATATGGGTTATTAATGCACTGCCATTTTTAACTATCAATTTGAAAAGAATATGCTATAAGTTGTTCGTGATGAGATAAAGAAACAGGAATTGCAAATTCTTCTGTACCTTTTAACAGGATAGGGCAATTATGCGGACTTTTGCTTATATTGAAATCATTGGCTCCATAAAGCTGTTGTAATTTTTCAATCAAAAACAACCTGACCTCTTTTGATTGGTTTTCATGGTCAGGATTATCTATCAATTTTATGCCCCAGCAGGTTTTTTCAAAGCTTTCATCATGACTCGCAACTGAAAAAATGAATTCACGGCGTATTAATGAGCATGAATATAATGTGTGGGAGCCAAAGGTAACCACCCCTTTTATGCAGGTTTGATTATCAAATCCTTTTCCTTCAGATTTTGTAGCACCAAAGCTTGATACCACATAATCTGAAGGCAGGTAAAGGCCTTCAACCATAAATTTTATGGGCGTGAATATCAAGTCAGGATCATTTCTTTGCAGGAATTTATAGGCTGATTCTTTTATTGACCACAATAACCAGACGAAACATTCGAAAGGTATTCCGGCTAAACCAAACTCGTTATACAGGGGGTTTTCTGAGTCAGAAAGTATTTTGGAGTAAAATTTATACTGCTTGGTACGGGTAATGTTTATTGCATTTAATGATACAATATCGTTACCGGTACTGATCATATTTTTTCGCTGAGTTTTTCGCTTATCACATCAATGCATGTACCTACGTTCACCATTTTATCTGCAGAATCATAATCAATCTCGATATCATATTTAGCTTCTGCATCAATAATTATATCTACAAGATTTGCTGAATTGATTTTTAAATCTTTTATGAGATCAGTTTGGTCATCAATGCCAGCCAGCATCTCCTTATTCGTAGTATAGGGGGAAATAACCGTTTTGAGCTCACTTAAAATTTCTTGTCTTGTCATTTTATTTTTTGTATTTACTTAGTATTAAACAGGCGTTAACATCCCCAAAGCCAAAGTTTGCTTTAGCTACAATGTTAACTTCTTTTTTTATCATTTTAACAGGCAGTTTATCTAAACTTACCAAATTTGTTATTTCAGGGTTTGGATCTTCAAAATTTATATTCGGATGCACAAACCCATGCACTATCTGCAATATGGATGCCACAGTTTCAATTGAACCTGCTGCACTAAGACAATGACCTATCATTGATTTTAATGAATTGGTGAGCGGGAAATTATCCCCGGTTCGGTTTAAAGCCTGGCTCCAGGTCTGAATTTCCTGCCTGTCGGCATTTGTTGCGGTTAAATGGCCGCTGATCAGGTCAATTTGTTCCCCGCTTATCCCTGAATTTGCCATGGCTTCATTAATGCACCTGGTAACGCCTGTTGAATTAGCGGCCGTCATGGTGCCACCCTGGCGTTGCCCGCCTGAATTACTGGAACCTCCTAAAACTTCGGCGTAAATATTAGCGCCGCGTTCTAATGCAAAGTCCAGGTCCTCCAAAACCAACGCTCCTGCGCCCGAACCCGGTACAAAGCCGCCTGCTGTTAAGCTCATCGGCCTTGAGGCTCTTTCGGGGGTATCATTAAATTTACGTGATAATACCCGCATGGAATCAAAAGCTCCGTAAACATAAGTATCAACATGTTCGGCGCTGCCAACAATCATACGTTTTGCATAACCATCTTTAATATACTCATAGCCCATTAATATAGCCTGTGTGCCTGTTGCACAAGCAGACGAATTAGTGATGATTTTATTGCCCAATCCTAACCTGCCAGATATATACGAAGTAACACCGCTGTTCATGGCCTGTTCCACTACGCGCGAACCTAATTTGCGGGCTTCTTTGTTATCAACTTTAGCTATTACGTTTTTCATGGCCTCGGTATCGGCAATGCTGTTACCGAACACACAGCCGGTTTCCCAGCGCGGCTCTTCAGTTTCGTAACCAATGCCTGAATCGGCCCAGGCATCAAGCGCAGCTGCCAGGCCATAACCGATATTGGTGCCTTTTAAACCATGAAAAGTAACTTCAGAAATGTAATTCTTGTATTTTAAGCTTTCCCATTCAAACGCAGGCATCCCTGCAACCTGGCAGCTGAAATTAAGATCATGGTAACGCGGCATAAACTTTATGCCTGATATACCATTTTGTATAGCATGTAAAAAAGCCGGGATGCCTATGCCATTTGGCGATACAATGCCCATTCCCGTAACTACAACACGCTTACTCATTTTTTTAGTTCGATATTTTTTATGATGCCCGAAAACATCCCTTTTGCCACAACTTCGTGCTCGCTATCAAGCATCTCAACATAACATTTCAATTTTCCGAAACGGAAATATTGTTTTTTAGAAACTACGGTCACTTTTTGGCCCGGTAAAACCATTTTAAAAAAGGAAACATCAGTTGACGTGAGCAGGGGGAATAAATTCTCGTCATCATCGCTAAAATTAAGATCTGTTTCCTTTAATATTAAAAAAATTCCTAAAACTACCAGGCCTATTTGCGCCATAATTTCTGTAATAATAACACCGGGTGTTACCGGGTTCCCTGCAAAATGATCCTCGTAAAAAAAGGAATCCTGTTTTAATGTGTATTCCCCTCTAACTTCATTTTCACTCAGCAGGGAGATGTTATCTACAAAACGGAAAGACGATTTATATGGCAAATGGTTTAATATGTGATTATTCATAGAGCTGTTTAAAATAATATTACCGGCAATGTTCTCCGCCATCTACATGAATAATTGAGCCGTTTATCCAAAAGGACTCATCTGTACATAGCAGGTAAATAACACCGGCAACGTCATCTGGTTTTGTCATTCTTCCTAAAGGGTTTCTTTTTATTCCCATCTCCAGCAATTTCTCGCTTCCGGGGATCATTTTTAGTGAGGCTGTTTCAGTTACACCTGCCTGTATCACATTGGTTTTTAAACCATAAGCGCTAAATTCAACCGCCATGTATTTGGCCAAACTCTCCAACGAAGCCTTGGCAATTGATACAGCTGCATAGCTTTCCCAGTACTTATGGGCTCCCTCGCTGGTAAGGCCTATAATACGCCCATCACTATGAAAAAGATCAGCATTTAAGAGTGATCTTGTCCAGTCGAGCAAACTGGTTGACATGGCGTAAGTGGTCATCTGAATATCGTCGACAGACAAGGTATTATAAGCCTCATCTTCCTGGTTATCCTTTATGGTAAGCGGTTTTAAATTGCCGCGGGCAATACTGTGAAGTAATAATTTTATGCTGTTTTTTGGGGCAATAGCAACAAATTCTTTTATAAATGATTCACGCCCGACTTGGTCGAGCGCATTTATATTGAAAGGTAAAATGGTTGTTGAATTAGCTTCGGCAATTTGAGCCAGTTTTTCTTTAAGCGCGTTGTCTGCGGCCTTATTTTCACGATAAAGAACGGCTACGTTCATACCATGTTTGGCAAGCTTTTCTGCAGCGGCATATCCAAATCCGCTTGATCCGCCCAAAATAACCGCCCATAAACCTTTAAATAGTAAATTTTTATCCATTAAAACTGCTTTAAACCTTTGTAGCTTTAATCTGTCTCGTTAATGTTAACTTATAAAACTGATTACCCTATAATTGCAACTTCAAAGTAAGTGAAAATACCTTAAATTTAATGTGTGTATCACATATATTATAACAATTGAGGGGCTTATGTGTTAATTGGCGGGTAGTAATTGAGGGGCCCTTTATCAAAATTCAATTTTTGCGGATAATTAGCTTGCCGAAAGTTTATA
>JAQBOS010000461.1 GCA_028287925.1 Mucilaginibacter sp.
TCAAAAGCAAAAACGAATTACAATATATTGGCATGCCGGTAGGTGGTATTAATTGCGGCACAGTGTATTTGGGGGGCGGCGGACGTTTATGGCTTTGGGATATTTTCAATAAAAATCAGGAAGGAATTGAGCCCAAAGTTGTTGAATGGAATAAAAGCGTCCAGGACCTGGGTAAAAAAGTACGTTCACGCGATGGGGCTTGTTACATCCAGCCATCAAAAGACATTCGCCCAATTGAACAAGGCTTTGCTATAAAAGTTAAATATCAGGGAGCTGCAATAGTTAAACGGTTTCACTATGACGATTGGGACGAGATCAAATTTGAAGCAACTTATCCGGTAGCTATAGTTAGATATATTGATGCAAAACTGCCGTTGGAAATTAAGCTAACCGCGTTCTCTCCATTTATTCCTTTGGATGAGGATAATTCAAATATCCCGGCTACAATTCAATCATTTGAAATAAAAAATACAGGGAAAGAGCCTATTGAAATAGAAATAGCCGGCTGGCTTGAGAACGCGGTAAATAAATTCTCAGCCACCGCAAGCGAAGATGGGAAAAGGATAAATACAGTAATTAACCAAAAGGATCATGTTTCTGTGTTCGCCACATTTAAGCCGGAGGATAAGATGAAATATGCGGATGTAGGTGATACCGGTTCGATGTGTTTATCGTTCATCGGGTCAAACGCTAAAGGAACCACATCCTTTCAACTTCCTTTTTCAGAGGCGTCAATTACTTCAACAGCCAGCGATGAAACTGCCGTAAATGCAAATGAAAAACTGATAGCGGTTATAGCTTCATCCCAAAAACTACTACCCGGAAAAACAATAAAAAAAGAGTTTGTAATCAGCTGGCATTTTCCCAATGTTGGCAAAAGGATTGATATACCCGATGCCAGAACAGGGCATTATTATTTGAATAAGTTTTCAGATGCCCGGGCCGTTGCTGATTATGTAGCTCAACATTTTTCACACTTAACATCCCAAACAAAATTGTGGAAAAACACATGGTATGATTCGAGCTTGCCATGGTGGTTTTTGGAAAGAACTTTTTTAAACATTTCTGCATTAGCTACTACAACCTCTCATCGTTTTAAGACCGGGCGTTCATGGGCATGGGAAGGCGTTGGGGCTTGCGAAGGTAATTGCACGCATGTATGGCAATATGCCCAGGCTATTGGCAGGATCTTCCCGGCCATTGAACGGGATAACCGCCAGCGGGTAGATCTGGGGATCTCGTTACAGGAAGACGGCGGAATCTGGTTCAGGGGCGAATATGATAAACGACCAGCCATTGACGGACAGGCAGGCCGGGTTTTGGGCTGCCTGCGCGAACACCAAATGAGCACTGACAATACATTTTTGAAAACCAACTGGCTAAACATAAAAAAGGCCACCCAATTCATCATCAACCAGGATAAGAATGGTGATGGTATGACAGATACGCCCATGGAGAATACACTGGATGCAGTATGGGACGGGGAAATTGCCTGGATAGTTGGGCTCTGTATTGCTGCTGTAAAAGCAGGGGATGTGATGGCGGAAGAAATGAATGACACTGTATTTGCTGCCCGATGTAAAGATTATGCATCAAAAGGAGCAAAAAACATGGACGATCTGTTATTCAACGGCGAGTATTATATTCATCGCCCGGATGCTGTGAAAGGAAGGAAAGGAATAGGCTCGTACAATACATGCCATATAGACCAGCTATTGGGCCAAAGCTGGGCGTGGCAGGTGGGAATAGGAAGGATCAATGACAAAGAAAAAACATTAACCGCCTTAAGATCGCTCTGGAAGCACAACTTTATGAAAGACGTGGGCCCTTTTGAAGAGCAGCATTCCGGCTGGCGCCCCTATGCTTTACCCGGCGAAAGCGGCATGGTAATGAATACTAATCCCAAAAACGAACCCCATCCTTTTGGCGAATCGGACACATGGCAAATGGGCTATTTTTATGAATGCATGACGGGTTTTGAACACCAGGTGGCGAGCCACCTGATGGCCGAGGGAATGACAGACGAATCCTTAATATTAACAAGGGCTGTTCATGACAGGTATAATGCATTTAAAAGAAACCCGTTTAATGAAATTGAATGCAGCGACCATTACGGGCGGGCAATGGCCAGCTACGGCACATTTATTACAGCCTGTGGCTTTGAATACCACGGACCTAAAGGATTTATCCGTTTTGCACCAAAGTGGGACAAAGAAAACTTTAAAGCACCATTTACTACAGCAGTGGGCTGGGGTACCTATTCACAAAAGAAAACCGGCAGTACACAAGTGCATCTTTTTGAATTAAAATATGGATCGTTGCGATTAAAGAAAATCAGCCTTGAAAAAATGGATCCAGAAGAAATAAAGGGCATTTCTGTAATAATGGACGGGCAAAAAATCCCCGCTGATTTTACCCTGGATGGTGCAACTATTTTAATAACCCTGCTAAAACCGGTAAGCATCCAAACCAATAAATCTTTGATTATTTCAATTTAATCATCACCAATAAGCTTAGATATTAATTTACCAGGTTTAATAGGTAATTTAAACTCATCCTTACTATCAAAGTATTGGACTTTCGCTGTATAAATCCGTCCTCGCAGGGTCTCCTGAAAGGGACCCTGCGCCGTGTGCTAAGTATGCGGCATTTTTCTATGACATAAATTTCTGCAAACCCAACGCAGGGTCCTCTCCGAGAGACCCTGCGAGAACGGGAATTTAAACTCATCCATACTATCAAAGTATTGGACTTTCGCTGTATAAAAAACCGCGAAAATACACTAACTCATTTTGCGCGCCCTATAAGCCCCCTTTTCAATGGCTTTTTAATTTATTAACAAACGTTTGCGTCATCTTTATCCACGCATCAACCAAAATTCATTTTAATGACATTCTATTTAATAGCAAAATGCTCATTATTAGTAATTTAAGTTATAAAAAAATGATTTTTTTGTAATTATAAAGCAAACGTTTGCGTTAAGTTAAAGGCCCTAATAATTAGGCATTCGTTTAACACCTTCCTATCTTGAGTTCGGATTAGCAGTCGCTGATTTACGTTATTCACCTCATTAATCAACCAAATTTATACACTATGAACAAATTTTACAAAAAACAAGTGTTGTTAACCAGCTTGTTGTTAATGTTCTCAATAATGGCTTTAGCCCAGGTAAGGGTTACAGGCGTTGTTAAGGACACAGATGGGCAACCAATGCCCGCAGTTACCGTTACAATAAAGGGCACCACCGATGCCGTAAGTACTTCAGTCGACGGTAAATTTAGCATTAACGCTCCCACCAATGGCGTTTTAGCATTTTCATTTATTGGCTACACCACAAAAGAGGTGAGCATTAACGGTAAAACCAGTTTTGATGTTGTGTTGGCATCAGCATTAAAAACATTAAACGAAGTTGTGGTTGTAGGCTATACCTCTAAACAGGTGTCGCAATTATCAAGTTCGGTATCGGTTATCAGCGGTGATAAGCTGCGCGATGTAACCTCCAATGATGTGGCAAGCTTACTGCAGGGTAAGGCTGCGGGGGTAATAGTTTCTACCGGTTCAGGCGATCCTACATCCACCTCTAGTATCCTTATTCGCGGAGCAAGCAGTATAAATGCCAGCACCAGCCCGTTAATTGTTGTTGATGGTAACATAGGCGGCACTTATAATGCTTCGGATGTTGAGTCGGTAACTGTATTAAAAGATGCCGCTGCAACTGGCCTGTATGGCTCAAGAGCTGCAAACGGTGTTATTATTATTACCACCAAGATGGGTAAAGCTGGTCAAACAAAAATTGATATGAGCTCTGTTGTCGGATTTAACACTAAAACAACTGGCAATTTTCATTTGATGAATTCGCAGCAACTGTATGATTATCAAAAAACATTTGAAACAGTTGTTCCCTCTGATCTGGCAAATAATACAAACTGGTTCAACCTTGCATTCAGAAGAGGTGTTACACAAAATCATACCCTATCTGTTTCAGGGGGTACCGATAAAACACAGTATTATATTTCAGGGAACTACTATAATGAACAGGGAACTTTAATTGATAATGGAAACAGGAATTATAATCTCCGTTCAAATATTACTACTAAATTAAATGATAAGTTAAAGCTTAGCGTATTATTGAATACCATATACACCCAGCAAACTTACCCAACCGATAATTTACTTTATGATGCTTATTTAAACCTGCCTTACGATCCGGCATTTAACCCAGACGGTACGCCAACTGATGGCCGCACCTACCCTGGATGGCAGGGGCGCGACAAGGAAAATCCTTTACAGGGCCTGCAGTATAATTTTTCAAACAGCCGCAGCATTAGTAATAATGGCGATTTGAACCTTGATTACACCATAACCAAACATTTAAGCTTTGCCACTTACAACAGGATAACGTTGTATAATGATAAGTACATAAGCTATTATGATGCCCGTACCAAATCCGGAGGTGCAAATTCAGGGGAATTATACAACCAGGACGATTACAGCAGTACGCTGTTAACTTCAAACAGGTTAAAATACGATAATAGTTTCGGCCAGCATAATTTAAGCATCCTGGCTGTGGGCGAGGGTCAGAAATATCATTTTGACGATGCTTTGCTAAACGGTAAAGGTTTGCCTCCGGGCCGCCCTGTTATGTCAACAGCAAGCGATATTATAAGCAACCCAAGCGGAGGTACAGATGATTATAATTTTAGAAAATATCTTGGCCAGGCTGATTACAATTATGCCGGTAAATACTTTGTTGTAGGTTCATATGTACATGAATATTCCTCACGTTTTGGAAGCAATAACCCGAGTGGTAACTTTTTCCAGGCAGGTGCATCATGGATCCTGACCAAAGAATCATTCATGGATAATATTAAGCCTGTCAGCTTTTTAAAACTACGCGCCAGCTATGGTACAACAGGTAACGCCGAAATTGGCAATTACCAGGCATTGGGTTTATATTCAATTGATCAGTCTGCCAATTATGGCGGCATTCCGGGGGCCTATCCAACACAAAAGGCTAATCCGAATTTAACCTGGGAAAAAATAAAAACAGCCAACATCGGGCTTGACTTTGGTTTATTTAAACGGATGGATGTAAGCGTGGATGTTTATCAAAAAACATCAAGCGCATTATTGTTCCAGGTTCCGCTGCCGGCAACTTCGGGCTATGATTACGAATTTGAAAACATAGGGTCTGTACGTAACAGGGGTCTTGAGATCAATGTAACCTCAAAAAACCTGGTGGGCGAGTTTAAATGGGAAACCAATTTCAACATAGCCTTTAATCGTAATAAAGTGATTTCATTAGAGTCGGGCGAAGCAATGATAGATGGGGGGGCTAGTCAGCCGGTTGCTGTAGGTCATGATATTAACGACTGGAGTATGCCTATTTGGGCAGGCGTTAACCCTGCTAACGGCGATCCGCAGTGGGAACAACTGGTTACTGATGCCAATGGCAAGGTTACCAAAAAATTAACAAATTCATACGCCAATGCAACCAGGCAATTTACCGGAACTTCTGCATCACCAAAATTTACCGGTGGTATAACCAATACCTTTTCCTATAAAGGCTTTTCTTTAAGCACATTCTTCAATTTTGTTTACGGAAACAAAGTATATAACGATAGCCGGGCATATTTTGACAACGATGGGTTGTACGATAGCTACAATGCTATGGTGCCACCAAGTGATTGGACCCGCTGGACAAAACCAGGCGATATAGCTACTGAACCCAAAGCGGTACAGGGGGGTAACAATAACTCAAACCAGCAATCAACACGTTATCTTGAGAACGGCAGCTACCTGCGCCTGCGGAATGCAACATTAGGTTATCAATTGCCTCATCAATGGATCAGCAGCTTAAAAATAAGAAGCGCCAGGATCTTTGTAAGCGGTGATAACTTAGTAACATTTACCAAATTTACAGGAGTTGACCCTGAAGTTGATCTCAGTCCTCCTCCTAATGGTGCGGGAAACAGGGTAGCTGGAGGAGCATCAAGCTTTAAATACCCTATCAGCAGGAAGTTATTGTTTGGTATAAATGTTGGATTTTAATTAAACAGACATGAAAAATATAAAATATATAAAATTATTAGTTACTATGTGTATTGCAGCAACGCTGTTTAACGCATGTAAAAAAGTTGAGCCTTCCACAGCAATTGATGAGCGGGCGGCATTAACTAATCCGGCAGATATTTATACTGCTACAATAGGAAATTATTCTGAATTAAGAAATCCTGACTATACCAGGAGCGGGCATTTTTTAATGGAGTACCCCAGTGATGATGTGGCACAGGGACAGCCATCATCTGACGACCTATCCAGGTGTTACAGGTATGTTACACAAATCCCAACAGGCGCTCATGCCACTGCTTTCTGGACGAAAGGTTATCACTTGATCTTTGCAGCTAATCAAATTATAGGAGCAATAGCTGATAACGCTACAGCTGATTTAAAACTGTTAAAAGGTGAAAATCTATATATCAGGGCAATGGTTGATTTTAATTTGGTGCGGATCTTTGGCCGGCCATATACCCAGGGCGATGGCAATAATCCTGGCGTGCCCTTAATAACTGAAAACAATAAAGACGCCGCACCGGCAAGAAGCTCGGTAAAAGACGTATATACTTCAGTTATTGCAGACCTTTTAAAAGCTGCCGACTTAATGACGCTGCCTGCAGGCGGTACGCCAAAAAGCGATATTTTTGCATCAAAAGAGGTTGCTTACGCTTTATTATCACGTGTTTACCTGTACATGAATGATAATGCAAACGCTATTAAATATGCCGACCTGGTGATCAATTCAGGCCGTTACACATTATTACAGGGAAGTGCCTATCAGAACTATTTTAGTGGCGTACCTGAAGATAATACGGAAACTATATTTTGTATCAGGCATACAAAAACACAGGATCAGGGCTTTAGTGCTATCGGCTCTATGTACTACAGCGGCCTTGGCCCTGACGGAACAAGCTCATTAACTACCCCGGGCGGACAGGGAAATACCGGTTGGGGAGAGATCTATGCTTCACAAGCTTATGTAGCCGACCTGGATAAAAACCCTGGTGACCTTCGTCATAGCTTTATTGCGCCTTATACCATTGATGGTGTTTTGCAGATGAATAAAAAACTTACGCCAAATACGCCGATGTACTATATTACAAAATATAGTTTCCAGGAAGGCATTGTAACACTGAGCTCGCCTGTTTACCTGCGTTTAGCCGAAATGTACTTAAACAAAGCCGAGGCTAATGCAAAGCTTGGAAACAGTCAGCTGGCGCTGGATGATGTTAACCTTATCCGCACCCGCGCAGGGATCCCTGGCGTAACACTGACAAGTGTAGGTGCAGGAAATGTGCTTGGCACAGTGCTTGAAGAACGCAAGCTGGAGTTTGCTTTTGAAGGGCAGCGTTCCTATGATCTGTTCAGGAATAATTTACCTTTAGTGAGGAATTATCCGGGTACACATTCATTAAACAATGTGCCGACAACCAATATAATGCAAACTGTTTTACCTACAGATCCGAGGGTGGTGTTTTACATACCGCAAACAGAAATAGCCATTAATCCAAAATTAACTCAAAACCCATAAACAACTACGTATGAATAAGCCGTCTCATAGCTACTGTGAGGCGGTTTCTTTATTTAAGATGACTGGATGACCAATATCCGTTTTTTATAAAAAACATCAAATACAATACACTAAGCCATTTTTTAATAATTATAATTCCTTTCTTCAGTAGTTTTTAGCTCACGAACAAACGTTTGCGTGACATTTATTCTATCGTCAACCAAAATCTGTATTAATCCCGCCCATATAAAGTAATAATATACTCATTTACAGATATTTAAATTCTTTAAAATATCGATTTTAATAACTGTCAAACAAACGTTTGCGCTTAGTTAAAGGCACTAATAATTAGGCATTCATTCAACACCTTCCTACCTTGAGATCGAATTAGCAGCCAGCTAGTTTATATTATTCACCAATTTTTGTAACCAAATTGATACACTATGAACAAATTTTACAAAAGACAAGCGTTTTTAACCTGCTTGTTGCTAATGTTCTCAGTAATAGCCATTGCCCAGGTAAAGGTAACAGGCGTTGTTAAGGACACCGAAGGGCAAACAATGCCCGGGGTTACTGTTGCTATAAAGGGCACTACAAATGCCGTAAGCACTACAAATGATGGTAAATTTACCATTGACGCACCTGCCAATAGCACTTTACGATTTTCATTTATTGGCTACGAAACAAAAGAAGTAACCATTGACGGTAAAACCGACCTGGCTGTAGTAATGGCAGCCGCATCAAAAGCTTTAAATGAAGTTGTGGTAGTTGGCTACGGCACGCAAAAGAAAGTAAACCTTACCGGTGCAGTATCGGTAGTTAGCGCGGCACAGTTAGAGAACAGGCCGGTTACAGGGGTTACCAATGCTTTACAAGGCACCGTGCCCGGCGTTACCATAACTTCAAATAATGGCCAGCCGGGTTTTGATGCAGGCAGTATCAACATTAGGGGGCAATCATTAAACAGCACCCCGGTGTTGGTAGTTATTGATGGTGTTATTTCAAGCACCGGCGATATGAACGCGATAAATGCCGATGACATTGATAACATCTCGGTATTAAAAGATGCAGCATCAGCATCAATTTACGGTAACAGGGCCGCCGGTGGTGTTATTGTAATTACTACCAAAAAAGGCAAAAAAGGCACTGCGCAAATAACTTACAGTAACTATTTTGGTAAGAATAAGGCAGTATCGTTGCCAGATTATTTGCCATCATGGCAAGCCGCAACAATGTATGATGAAGCAAGGATTAATGAAGGGAAAACCGCTGTTTATACCGATGACCAGATCCAAAAATTCAAAGATGGCTCAGACCCGTTCAACTACCCAAACACAGATTGGTTAAAGCTATTTTACAGCGGAAACGGTTTTCAGCAAAATCATTATGTAGGGGTAAACGGTGGCAGTGATAAAACAACTTATGCCATCTCCATAGGCTATTTTGATGAGAATGGAATTACACCGAAGACCAATACACAGCGTTATACCGGGCGATTGAACCTTAACACCCAGGTAAAAGATAATTTATCTGTTTTTGGTTATCTTTCTTATACTTACCAGCCGCTTACAGAGCCACAAAGCTCATTATCTGCCGACCAGGGTTTTGACCAGGTTATCCGCCAGTTTAACCGGATCTCTCCAATTATACCGGCACGTTATGCAAATGGTCAATACGGGCATATTGCAGACGGCAGCCCGCTGGCATGGCTCAATTCACCATCATTTGCTGATCAAAAAGCATATAATTTCCAGGGTAGTTTTGGTGCCGATTGGGAAATAGTTAAAGGGTTGCATTTTAAACCATCGTTAAACTACAAGCTTAATTCGAACCAGAACGATAATTTTGTATCCGCTATCCAGTATTATAATCCGGATGGCTCGGTTAGCGGTGTGCCAAACATTAGTAACGCAACCGATAGCTATAGCAGGCATACCTATGTTGCACCACAGGCACTATTAGAATATGGCACCAAAATAGGCAACCATAGCATCAAGGTTTTAGCGGGTGCTTCACAGGAATACAATGGCTATTATAATTTATCAGGCTATAGGCAAGGTTTTTTAAATAACTCTTTAAGTAACCTTGATGCCGCGCCAACAACCGGCCAAACCACGTCAAACAATACCTACGATGTAGCGCAGCGATCGTTTTTTGGCAGGGTTAACTACGATTATAAAGGCAAGTATCTTTTAGAAGGTGATATTCGTGACGATGGATCATCACGCTTTGCTCCGGCCAATCGCTGGGGTGTGTTTCCTGGTGCATCAGCCGGATGGCGTGTGTCAGAAGAAGATTTCTTTAAGAATTTGAAATCAGCTGTTTCCAATCTGAAACTGCGGGCATCATGGGGAAAATTAGGTAACCAGGATCTTGTAAATATTAATAATACTGACGCTGAAATTAACGCTGCGTACTATCCTGCTATCGCCACAGTAGGTTCAGGTTTAAACTACCCGTTCGGTGGTACAGTTGTTGGTGGTGTGGCGCCCACCACAGGTGTTGACCCTGCTATAGTATGGGAAAAAACCACACAAACAGATCTTGGTTTAGACGCTGATTTTTTGAACGTGTTTAGCTTTACAGCCGATTATTTTATCAAAAAAACAAGTGATGTTTTATACCAGGTAACGCTTCCGGCAACTTACGGACTTACTGCGCCATATGTAAATGGCTCTACTTATCAGAACAAAGGGTGGGAAGTAGCTTTAACTTATCATGATAAGGCGGGAGACTTTAGCTGGAACGTTACAGGAAACGCGGCCTTTATAAAAAATAAGGTAACCCAATTAGGAACTACTAACGCACCGCAAATAAGCGGCGCAACTATAAAGGAAGTTGGACAGCCGCAAGGATCTTTTTATGGCTACCAGGCTGAAGGCATTTTTCAAAATGCGGCCCAGGTAAGCGCGCATGCAAGCCAAACTGGAATAAGCCCGAACACTGCTCCCGGCGACATAATTTACAAAGACCAAAACGGCGATAACAAAATAGACGCCTCAGACCGGGTAGTTTTGGGTTCGCGTTTCCCTAAAGTGACATTTGGTTTAAATTTAAACGTGAATTGGAAACAGTTTGATCTTACAGGCTTTTTCCAGGGCGCAGCAGGTGTTAAAAATTATATATCAGGTATTGCTTTGGGTTCCAACGGAATTGCAACAGGAAAGCCAACGTCCGCAATGCTTGACAGCTGGTCGACCACAAATACAGGCGCCGCATTTCCGCGGTTATGGTTAACATACACGCAGAATGATCCTTCTTCAACCTATTCATCGTTCTGGATCAGAAACGCCAGCTATGTACGCTTAAAAAATGTTCAATTTGGGTATTCGTTGCCAGCTGCCTGGGCGCAAAAGATTGGTGTGAAGAAACTCAGGGTTTATTACAGCGGGCAAAATATCCTCACGTTTACCAGCTTTTACAAATGGATAGATCCGGAGGCCCCTCAGGGAGAAAACGGATATAGTTTCCCGCAGGTAAAGATTAATTCTCTAGGCTTAAATGTAACTTTTTAAGACTTCCAAAACTTTAAGATCATGAAAAAGATATTCGTTTTAAATATATTAGCTATCTCCCTGTTATTCACAGCCTGCAAAAAAGATTTTTTAAGCAGGGAACCACAGGATGCATATAGCAACGCCAGTTTATGGACATCGGCAAGTGACGCCAGCGCGGCATTGGCAGGGGTTTACAATGGCCAATCTGTTAACTATGCCGATGAGGGGAGCGGTTGGGCTGATGCCACCTGGATTGTTTACCTTGATTGCGCATCAGATAACGGTTATAATCAATACCCCTGGGAAGGTTTCCAGGCTTATGGGAACGGGTCTGTTAATCCTTCAACGGGTGATGCTTCGGCCTATAACTATACCGGGATAACCAGGGCTAATTTCTTTTTGGCCAACATCGGTAAAACGCCTATGGACGCAACACTCAAAGCAAATATGATAGCACAGGTGCGGTTTATCCGCGCTTATCAATATTTTTTGATGAGCCAGTTATATGGTGATGTTCCGCTGGTAACAACCTTGCTTAGCCCCGCTGAGGCTATCGCGTCAGTAAGAACTCCAAAAGCAGATGTAATTAAATTTATATTAAGTGAGCTTGCTGCCGCAGCTGCAGATCTGCCTGCAAGCAATAATTCCGGCGACGGACACATAACCAAAGGGGCCGCTTTTGCATTAAAGGCAAGGGTTGATTTATTTAACGGGAACTATGCAGACTGCGTTACCGATTGCCAGGAAGTAACCAAACTGGGCTATTCGCTGTATCCAAGTTATTCCGACTTGTTTCGCATGACGGCGCAGTTCAATAACCCTGAAATAATTGCATCGGTTCAATATGTAGAAAACCCATCAGCTAACTCAAATGGTGTGTTAGGGGTTATGCCGTCAAACTCGTCCGGAGGCTGGTCATCTATTGATCCCACCCAAAACCTGGTAGATGCGTATGATATGGACAATGGCAAGCCAATCACAGATCCTGCTTCCGGTTATGATGCAACTAATCCTTATGCACACCGTGATCCACGCCTTGCGGCCACTATTTTATATCCGGGTGCGCCGTTTAAGCAAGCCGGGGCTTCAACAAATACTTACTATGACCCATTAAGCCCGTCATCGCCTGACTATTACGCAAGCGGTAATAATACATCGCCAAGTGCTTATGTTGTTAAAAAGTTTACATCAAACCTTAGCGACTTTGATAACCTGTTCCAAAGCGGTTTAAATATGACCGTTCTGCGTTATGCAGAAGTTTTGTTATCAGACGCTGAAGCTAAAATAGAACTTGGTAAAATTGATGCCTCTGTTTATGCCGACATAAACCTGGTACGCGCAAGAGCCGGCATGCCGCCGGTTGATCAAACCGTTTATAACAACCAAACTACATTACGTGCCCTGGTACGCAATGAGCGAAGGGTTGAATTTGCATTTGAAGGCATCCGCTTTTTTGATATCCAACGCTGGAAAATCGGTTCGGAGGCTATGAGCGGAACTATTTATGGTGCTAAAACAGGCACTATTGATCCGGCTACGGGTAAGTATGCGCCAACAGGTGCGCCGTTAAAACTTGAAACCAGGACATTTGCCGATAAGAACTATCTATGGCCAATACCACAATCGGAAATTGACATTGATAAAAACCTGAAGCAAAATCCGGGTTATTAACAAGCTTATTATGGATTTTCAAAATGGCAACAGTTGTTCAGCACAGGCAGCTGTTGCCATTTTAATTAAAATTTAAACTTATATTCATCATAAAAACATTGTTTAAAAATTTATTCACCGGGCAAACTATTAAAAGGATTTTTACAACGCTGTTGTATTTATGCCTTTTTCAATCGGCATTTTCACAAAAAGCAAGGTTGATAACTAAATTCAACTACAATTGGGAAATGTTCAGAATAGATTCTTCACGTAACCTGAAGAATACAGCAGTAGTTAGAAACAGCACTTCATTTTCTTCCCAGTTCAACCAGGAAAATATTAAAAAGAAAAATGTGTCTGCCGACAGCATTCGGAGCAATGAAGTAAGAGATGCAGTGCAGGGTTTTGAAAAAGAATACCCACAAATTAAAGCATCAAAATGGCAAAAAATCTCCTTACCCCATCCTGCAAGATATGAGGAGGAACTGAACCCCGGCATTAACCAGTTTGCCGGGATCTGCTATTACAGAAAGCAATTTGCAGTTCCTGCAAACTATAAGGAAAAGCGCCTGAATCTTCGTTTTGAAGGGGCTATGCAAACGGCTACAGTATGGATTAATGGAAAATTTGTGGCCCAGCACCAGGGCGGATATTTACCATTTATTGTACCACTTGATGGCTATGTAAACAGTAGTAATAAAAATGAAATTGTTGTTCGAGTTGACAACAGAGATAATAAAAATGTCCCTCCGGGTAAACCATTGGCCACTTTGGGTTTTCTTTATTGGAGCGGGATTTACCGGGATGTGTGGCTAATTGAAACTAATCCGGTTCATATAACCGACCCTATTGAAGCAAATACCGTTGCAGGTGGCGGTGTTTTTGCCAGGTCTGAAAATATATCTTCCAAAAGCGCAGATGTGATCATTAAGACCCAGGTTAAAAACTCAGCGTCTTATAAAACATCTTCCATAACAGTAAAACAGGTTCTTTTCAATTCAAGAACTAAGTCTCAATTACAGTCAAACACCTCTGAATTTGAACTGGCTGGTAATGGCGTTAAGGACTTTGAGCAGAAAATCACCGTGCCAGCACCCGACCTGTGGTCTCCTGATCAGCCAAATCTCTACTTACTCAAAACAGAGATATGGAGCAATGGTAATTTGGTTGATAATTTTTCGCAGAAGATCGGTATAAGAAAACTGTCCTATAGCAGGTCTGATGGATTTAAGCTGAATGATAAACCGCTGCGGATAGTTGGCACCAACAGGCACCAGGATTGTCCGTTTATAGGTAATGCATTATCTGATGCGGCGCAATACCGCGATCTGAAAAGAATTAAAGAAGCCGGAATTAATTTCGTAAGGCTGTCGCATTATCCCCAGGATCCTTCTGTGTATAGTATTTGTGATTCTTTAGGGATAATGCTGGGCGATCCGATCCCCGGCTGGCAATTTTTCAACCAAAACGACATCTTTAAGGACAGGGTTTTCTCAGATATCAGGGAGATGATAAGGAGGGACAGGAACCATCCTTCTGTTATTATGTGGGAGGTTAGTTTAAATGAAACTTATCCGTCTGATAGCTTTAGGATCAAGTCATCAGAAATTGCCCATGAAGAATATCCTGGTGACAACTTTTTTACCTGCGGCGATACCTATGCTGCAAAACACACCCAATGGGATGTACCTTTCAATAACTGGATCGATCCCTTTGGAAGGCCGCAGGATGTACAGCCCGAAAGCCCTGGTTTTGTAAGAGAGTATGGTGATTATGAATTTGGCGGATCGTCATCAACCACAAGGGTTAACAGGAGTAGCGGGGAAAAGGCGCTGCTGCAAAGTGCGTGGAATTTTCAATGGGAGCATAATCTTTTAAGGGGCTCTGCCTATTATCCATGGACAATTGGGGATGCTACCTGGGCGTTTTTTGATGGATTTGAGTCATTCAGTAAAACCACTTCAGATTGGGGCATGATGGATGTGTATCGTTTACCGAAATTTAGCTATTATTTTTTTAAAAGTCAGCTAAATCCCAATGGGGCTGTATCTGGTGTGGACAACAAACCTATGGTTTACATCGCCAACTGGTGGACACCCACTGATAAACCTGAAAAAGTGATAGTTTATTCCAATTGCGATGAGGTAGCATTATATGTTAATGGGAAATTCCTAAAAAAACAACGCCCCGATTCAGGACCGGATACAGATTATGGCGACTTTGAAAAAGGCGGAAATGCTTTTGACGGTGGGAATTGCGCCAATCTAACCCATCCCCCATTTACTTTTAAAAACATAAATTGGGAGAGCGGAGACGTTAAGGCTATTGGCTTTATTAAAGGTGAAAAGGTAACTAAGCAAATAGTCAGGACTCCTTTAGTGAAAACTCAGATCAAATTAGTTGGAGACACACAAGGCGAGCCGCTATTGGCTGATGGAGCCGACGCAATTTTTGTGCATGCGCAGATAACCGATAAAAATGGCACCATTATGTGTTTGGATAATGAAACAAAAGTTCATTTTTCAATAAGTAATAATGGTAAAATAATAGGGCCTGCTACGGTTACAGCAAGAGGCGGTATTGCTTCGGTTTTAGTGCGGGAAAGCAACATTCCCGGCGTTATCACCATAACTGCGGCATCTGAAAAATTAAAGGGAACGGCGTTGAAGATCCTGTCAACAAAATAATTAACAACATAATAACCAATGCCTTTTATAGCAAACATCTTAAATACATTATAATGAGAAAAATATTCCTTTCGTTCCTGCTGGTTGCTTTTTGTGCCCTGCAGGGCATTTGCCAGTCAAAACACACATTTGCCATAGCTGATGGCGCTTTTCAGTATGATGGGAAGCCGGTTCAGATCCATTCGGGCGAGATGCATTTTGCACGCATCCCTAAAGAATACTGGCGGCAGCGTTTACAAATGCTGCGGGCTATGGGGATGAACACCGTAGCCACCTATGTGTTTTGGAACCATCATGAAAC
>JAQBOS010000651.1 GCA_028287925.1 Mucilaginibacter sp.
TGGATCGATGTCCGAGGGTGCGGAGGGGTCTGCCGACGTGATGGTCACGCTGCCCTCACTGGTGGGTCGCAGGACGTATCCGATGGCCTGGATGCCTGGTCGGCGCTCGACGCCGAGCTCCGCTCCCGCCTTCAACGGTATTGCGGTGAACGGTGCAGAGAGAATCTGCGCGTCGGGCCGGTCGCACTGCGGTCGGGTCTTGAGGAATCCCACCACGTCGTAGGCTCCGCCGGCCAAGGGTCCACGCTTGGTCGCCAGATACTTCACGCCGGTGAGCGCCTGTCGCGCTGCAGTGCTGAGCAGGCGGTTGTAGCCGACATCTCGATTGAGCCGATATTGCACGGCGAGGCAACGATGTTCGAGCATGCGTAGACCGACGTTGGGGCTGTCGGCGTACGTCTTGATGCCAAGCGCTTCCAGGACGCGGCGATCCCCGATCCCCGAGAGTTGCAGCAGCCGTGGGGTTGCCAGACTGCCCAGGCTCAGAATGACCTCCGACGTGGCGCGGAATTCTGTCCGTCCGTCCGAGCTCGACACGGCCACACCGACGGCTCTGCCGCCCTCGACGATCACCCGTTGCGCGTCGGCGCCTGTCATGACGGTGAGGTTGGGGCGGTGTTCGACCGGGTGCAGGAACGCGTGGGCGGCGCTGACCCGCTGCCCGTCCTTGATGGTGCGCGCCGCCGGTCCGATCCGCTCGTCATCGCTGTCGTTGATGTCGTCGGTGCGCAACCAGCCCATCTTCCGGCCCGCTTCGATGACCTCGTCGCAGATGTCGGGAAGGTCGGGGTCCAGCGACACGGTCAGTGGCCCGCCGGCACCGCGCATTGCATTGGCACCCAGCTGGTGATCCTCGATGGCCTTGAAGATGGGCAGCATGGTGTCCCACCCCCACCCGGGATTGCCCCGTCGCGCGAGCTCGTCGTAGTCGGCGCGGTGACCCCGGTTGTAGACCATCCCGTTCACTGCGCTGGAGCCGCCAAGCGTCTTGCCCCGCACCCATTGCTCGACCTTGTGATTGGGTCCGATGGGCCGTACGGGGTGATGCCAGGCCAGCTTCGGGTTTCCCAGAATCTTCCCAAAACCCTTGGGTATCTTGATCATGGGACTGCGGTCTCTGCCGCCGGCCTCCAGCAGCAGAACCCTTGTTCGTGGATCGCGACTGAGCCGGTTTGCCAGCACACAGCCGGCCGACCCGGCGCCCACCACGATGTAGTCGAACGTCGTCGTCATCGGTTGATCCCGTTCAGGAGCCGGCCGGGCTGGCGATGGTCTTGACTTGCAGGTAGTCGCGGAATCCGTCCTCGCCGTGCTCGACGCCGTCGCCACTGATGCCGTAGCCGCCGAAGGGCGCGTCGGGGGAGAGGTAGAACGAATTGTTGATGTTGACCGTGCCCGCCTTGAGCCGATTGGCCACGCGCCACGCCCGCTGTTCGTCAGCGGACTGAACATATCCCGACAACCCGTACCGACTGTTGTTGGCCACGCGGACCGCCTCGTCGTCGTCACCGTCGTAGCGCACCACGGTCAGCACCGGCCCGAACACCTCGGTTTGGGCGAGTTCGGCGTTCTCGTCGACGTCGGCGACGACGGTCGGCAGATACCAGAATCCCTTGCCGCCACGGTCAGCGCGGTGACCGCCGACGACGAGCCGGGCGCCGTCGGCAACGGCCCGGTCGACCAGCCCTTCGATGCGGTCGAGTTGCTCGGCGCGGATGATCGGGCCGACGACGGTGCTCTCATCGCTGGGATCGCCCCAGGGCAGTGCAGCCACCGCGGCCTGCAAGCGTTCGATGACCTCGTCGTAGATGTCGGCGTGCACGACCATCCGCGTCGCCAGGGCGCATCCTTGTCCGCTGTTGGACATGCACATGCCCACACCGACGGCGCATGCCATGTCCAAATTGGCATCGGGTAACAGGATGTTGGCCGACTTGCCTCCGAGTTCCAGGACGGTGTGACGGATGCCGACGGCTGCGTTCTGCGCGATGCGCTGCCCGACCTGTGGTGAGCCGGTGAAGTGCAGCAGCCCGACCCGTTGGTCAGTGGTGAGCGCCTCGCCGGCGATGGCCTTGTCGGCCGAGCTGATGGTGTTCAGCACGCCGGGGGGCAGATCGGTCTGCTCGGCGGCCACCTTCGCGATCAGCGCGGCGGTGAGCGGGGTGTCGGGCGCGCTCTTCAACACGACCGCGTTGCCGGTGGCCAGCGCATGACCGACCTTCCAGATGTTGGTCATGAACGGGGCGTTCCACGGCGAGATGGCACCCACGACACCGTAGGGCTCGTAACGAATGCGCCGCTTGCTTTGCATGCCGAGCAGCTCGTAGGCGGGCAGATCCCGTTCCCACGGCCAGGTTTCGATGAGTCCATTGAAGTAGCTCATGTCGTCGATCTGAGCCGTCACGTGCGTCAACGTCGCCGAGTACGGCGTACCCGCCTCGGCCACGGCCAGTGCGCGGAACCTGTCGGCTTCCTCGTGGAGCGCGCTCTGGAGTTGGTCGAGGCACTTGCGCCGGAACGCGTGATTGGTCGACCAGTCAGTCGAGCGCACGGCGTTGTCGGCGGCGGCCACGGCGCTGCTCACGTCCTCTGGATCGGCGTCGACGGCAGTGGCGACCACCGACTCATCGGCCGGATTGATCACGTCGTAT